>NZ_JAHLOH010000040.1:0-244443 GCF_018917285.1 Tissierella carlieri
TTTCAATACCTCATAGGTAATCTAAGTACTTTCTCTACCCTCCTTGTTTACGCTTCTTGAGTATAGTTTCAATACCTCATAGGTAATCTAAGTACAGGAAGAACGATAAACCTCTGCACTGAATGCGGAGGTTTCAATACCTCATAGGTAATCTAAGTACATGAACTGCTATAGAACTAATTGCAAATGTGATGATAGTTTCAATACCTCATAGGTAATCTAAGTACTTATCTCTCGCTTATCCTTATCTTTATCAAGTTCCTTGTTTCAATACCTCATAGGTAATCTAAGTACGTGCAGAGGTTTATCGTTCTTCCTCTATACTTAGCTTGTTTCAATACCTCATAGGTAATCTAAGTACCATATCTCTTATTACATCTGGGTAATTCTTTTTCAGTTTCAATACCTCATAGGTAATCTAAGTACTCTGTTGATGATGCATAAGCGTTAACACCTAGGTTAGTTTCAATACCTCATAGGTAATCTAAGTACTTATATCTCTTGTAATTTTGGAAATTGTCATGATAGTTTCAATACCTCATAGGTAATCTAAGTACCTGTATTCAATGTATTTTGATCTATATTATGAATATAGTTTCAATACCTCATAGGTAATCTAAGTACAAAACACTCATGCTGGATTTGGTGCAAATGATTATTAGTTTCAATACCTCATAGGTAATCTAAGTACCATAGAAAAATACAAGAAAACTGGATATGGGAAGAGTTTCAATACCTCATAGGTAATCTAAGTACATGTCATATCTAAAAACAAAATTATATGTGTCATTAGTTTCAATACCTCATAGGTAATCTAAGTACTAATAAAGTGGAAATTTATTGATTTATATAGAGAATGTTTCAATACCTCATAGGTAATCTAAGTACTCTCTGGGATAGCATTACGGAAAGGTTGGAAAATGTGTTTCAATACCTCATAGGTAATCTAAGTACCATGTATATTTAAGGTTTCTGCTATTTCTCTTACTGTGTTTCAATACCTCATAGGTAATCTAAGTACTTAGTGGAGGTTTTTATATGTTAGTTGAATTAATTTGTTTCAATACCTCATAGGTAATCTAAGTACTGTTTGGTATTTGGCTTGCTATTACTACATTTAGTAGTTTCAATACCTCATAGGTAATCTAAGTACTCTCTGGGATAGCATTACGGAAAGGTTGGAAAATGTGTTTCAATACCTCATAGGTAATCTAAGTACTTTCTAAAACTTTCAGGATATCCTGCTTTATTTTTGTTTCAATACCTCATAGGTAATCTAAGTACCCCGTGCACATAGCACTATTACTACATATCGATTTTATCATAATTCCTTATGATTTCATAGCACTTTACTAAACTATCTTGATTAAGCCATTTTAGTTTTCATCGATCTCCCAATTTTTTTACACTATTGGGGGTCGACGAAAATTTATAGGAACAAAGATTGAGGATTTTTTTCTATTCCAATTACTTCTTTATTAGAGTACTTCATGTTGGCAAAAGTATATATTATTAATGAATCGACTTCCTTATCCATCTTAGCTACAAGTTCATATTTTAATTTTTTCAAATTACTCTCTGTGATTTCACCTTCAAATACAGAATTTTGAACCCACGTCAGATACTTTCTACATGTCTTCAGAGCTTTTCCAACTCTTTTCTCTCCGAAATCATAAAATAATATTACAAACATTCTACCACCTCGCTACAAATCCTTGGTATGGTTGATTTTCAGTAATATGTTTTTGTATTTTGTATAATTCTAATCTTATAAGTCTTTTATAGCTTACATTAAGATTTAGATAAGGATGTTTAATTACCGTGTCTAACTTTCCATTATAATCTTCTAAGAATTTCTTTCTTCCTTTTTCGGAAATCAAAATTCCATTAAAATCTTTTTCAAAATCTTTATCCGTTATAGTTCCCTTGTTTAATAAAGAGAATATTGTTCTATCTACTATGATAGGTTTAAATATCTCTGCTATATCAAGATTGAGTGTAAATCTTCTTTCATTAGTTGCATGAAGATAACCTATTCTTGGATCTAGTTGTGTTTGGTATATCTCTCCAAGTACCGTTGTATACATTATGGCATTTCCAAAGCTAATAAGTGAATTAATATTATCTAGAGGTGGTCTCTTGCTTCTAGTTCTAAACTCAAAATCAGGATTTTTAATTATTTTATTGAAACAACTATAGTACTCATCTCTTATATTTCCTTCTAAGGCCATTAGCTGCTCAATAGTTTTAACATCTCTCATTTTATCAAGTTTTTCTGCTATACTATCAATTCTATATTCTAGATCTACACCCCTTGAATTATAATATTTTAATATAACTAAAATATTTTTAGCTGCAGTTTCAATTATTTCTCTTGCAAGTACCATTCTTTTTTCATAATCCAAATAATTCTCTGCTTGCTTAAGTATCACATATCCAGAATTCAGATGCTCTCTAGGATAAAAACTTCCACTATAGTACCCATAATAATTAAAGAAATGTAAACAAATCTCCTTCTGCGATACAAAATCTAAAAATGATTTATTCAATGTTACTTCACCAAAGAACCAGATATTATTTACTTCTTCAACTGGAATATACTTCTTACCCTCTTCGGTTTCAAATAATAAAGTATTATCTTTTCTCCTCATTTCCCCATCATTAAATACATATATCTCTCTTTTCAAAGCCAATCCCCCTTAAGCGTAACAATATTCTCTATATCCGCAGCTTCTACAGTATTTATTCTTTGTAACTGGTGGCGAAACTTCACTATCTATTATTAATATTATTTCACCTTCAGCTTTTTCCAATGTTAAAATATTTTCTTCAGTTAACTCTACCTCCACCCTTTTCCTTTCTTCTGGATATAGAAGAACTCCCTTTGCATTTATACCAGCCTTTTTCAATTCTCTAAGATAGTAAAGCAACTGCATTTGAGAAGCCTCTTGAAACTTAGAAGTTTTCTTTGTTTCTCCTATAACCAGTTCATCTTTAGTATTTAATATAACGTCAAATTTAACATTTCCAAATTCTATTTCTTTCTTATTCCTACTATAGACCGTCTCATGAATAAACCTACCAATATCTATATTTGTATCCTTTTGATCTGGAACTATGTTTCTACTCATTAACCAAACTTCTCTTTTACAAATTTTATAATACCACATTAATGTTCCATTAATCTCCATATATTACACCTCATAGCATATCAAAAGTATTATCATTATAAAGGATTCCTATATTCTCATTATAATCAATCGTATATATTGGTAAGCTATAATTGTTTTCACAATAATTTCTTAATATGTATTTTTTAAATCTTCCAATACTAACAGGAACTTCATATAATGATATTTTCGCATATTCTTTATTTTCAAATAATTCTTCTACTACTTCCTTATAAATATAAGGAATAATTGATATCTTTGTATTTTCAACAAGCCTCGTTTGAAGTTTCTCTTCATCATATTTCAAATCAAATATTATCTCTTCATCTGAAATTCTATTATATAAATCTATTCCTTTATTATAATTATCATCATACATATTAAAATCAGCATACACTTCATCTACCATGTTTGCTATTTCATATTCCGATAAATATTTTTGGTTCTTCTGTACTACAGCTTTGGATTTCTCTAATATATCCTTTTTATCTTTATAAACATTTTTTAGTGCTATTTCTGAATAATCAAAAACAATAAATTCAGAATCCTTACATTTTCCCCACCTATTGCATCTGCCTGCTCTCTGCACTAAACTATCTATAGGTGCACATTCTGAAAATATAATATCAAAACTAATATCTAAAGAAGCCTCCATAACTTGAGTTGATATAACAATTTTATAGTCATTATCCTTCTGAAGAGATGCTTCTTTATCTATTCTGTCCTTCATAATAAACTCCGAATGTAAACAGAGTGCATTATATTTTTCTGATAAATCATTATAAAGAGATTTAGCTTTTTCTATGTTATTTACAATAATTGCAACCTTTTTACCTTTATTTATATAGCCCTTTACTTCGTCAAGTATATCTTCAATTTGCTCATCAATATATCTCCATTTATTTTGTTTTCTATCCATTAACTCAGTAGCAATGATTGGTTTCTCTATATTTAATAGATTTTTAAAATGATTCATTAAAAACTTCGGCATAGTTGCACTCATAATCATTACTCGACCTTGAAGCTTCTTTATCTTCTTTATAGTTTCCGTAATTAGCGCAAGGGTAAATGTATCATATGCCTGTATTTCATCAAAAATAATTGAACTACCAACAAGAGCATATTCCTTCATTGACCAATGTCCTACATTAAATCCACTAGTCAATAACTGATCTACAGTAGAAACCATTACAGGTGTTAAAAATACCTTGTATTGTAATAATTCATACCTTAGCTTAGAACTATCTATAATTTCACACTCATCATTTATAGCAAAGTAGACATCTGCATTGGAATGAGTCAATCCACAATATTCCTTCTCAAAATAATAGCTAGTCAATCTAGCAAATATACTATTAGACGTCACCATTGTCGGCATAAGAAATATTATTTTGCTTTTTTCAGATTTAACAGCCCACAAAAGTGAAGCTTCTGTCTTTCCAGAACCTGTAGGCGCTATGGCTACTACATCATTTGTAGCCATAGCACATTCCTTATGAAATATTCTTTCAATATATTGATTCCCATCTGCTTCTACTTTAATTTTAATCTTCTCTCTTAACTCACTTTGCTTTAGCTCTTGCTGTAAAGATTTTTTATTAGAAGATGCTATCCAGTCAGAATATTGCAATATTCCCTTGCATAATGAATAGAGCATTCTGATATCACTTCTTTCTAAATTTAGCCTTCTTAAATGAGATTCGGCTAATTGACTTTGGAAGTATTTGAGTATACTTTCTTTTTTTATTTTATATCCTCCTAAGCTATCTACAAGATCAAGTTCCACATTTCTTTGATTAATAACCAAATCTAGTCCATATCCATATTCCTCTTCAGTTAATTCCGGCCAATTCATTATTATATCTCTTTCTCTAGTAAAATCATTTAAATTGATATCTAGCCTTTTATGATGCGATAATACTGCGTAATAATGATAAGGAAACTCTAATATTTCCGCTTTAAGATAGTTTTGAGTAGCAAATATCATATATACAAAGGATAGAAGTTCATGTCTAAAATAGTCTATCTTTCCTTTTTTATCAATTGTTTTTCTCATTTGTTCCTGAAATTTATATGACAATTTTCCAAAGTCATGCATGACAACTGATAGATATGTTTTCCTTTCAAAATCATCTATATCTTTTCCAATACACCTCATAATTTTTGTCAAGGCTAATTTATTTCTATTAAATTCTATATAAAATACTTCTATACATTTTTTAATATGATATTCATAGCTACCTTCATATCCTTCTATAGGCTTAGCATAAAACATATTTACACCTCATTTACTCTTCACTAAATACAAACAAAGGAATCCTTTTATCTTTAAATAAATATGCTGTAATTGGCTCTCTTAATAAATGAGCATCTCCTAAAAAAGTAAACTTACTAAATCTAGTAGCTTCTCTCTCATCATTATCATTGAATTTAAAATCTATTGGTAAATTTTTTATAATAGGCGGTCTAATAGTTGATTTTATTGGCAAAGTTTTGACTTTCTCCCAATCTAATTCAAAGTCATTTATATAATTACCGCAAATCCAAGTATTTCTTATATCTTTGCATCCTATAGTACTAACCTCATTACATATTTCTATATTGGATATCTTTACTAATTCATCACTATTTCCAAGAGTCAATGCAAAAAACGGATTGATAAAGGCCTGATATAATTCTTTTATAATATCTGAGTCTTTACATCCAATAAAAATATCTATATTGATATCATAAAGGAACTCCCGCATCAATATATCTTTTTTCATTGTCTTTCCTGATATTTTCGAATAATTCCACAAGTCTTTTCCTAATCCTTGATTTTGTACCCTACAACCTACACTTATGGTGTTTCTTTTAAAATATTCTAATGCATCTTTAAATTTTTTTCCTAATGCAGCTCCTGAAATCCCTACAATAGTAGTAGGCGGTGGAGCAAGTATAGTCTCTTGATATAGATGAGTATTAGGATCTCTAAAGGAAGCCGTCATAGCATAAAGTGATACTATTAATCCTTTCATTGATATCCCTCTTTCATTACTTAATTCCATAGGTTTCTTTTACCCAACCGCAAATAGTTTCGAAACAATCTCCAAGAGCCTTAAATTCATTTGTATTCTTACTAAAAAATCCTTTTCTCTCACCTATACATGAGTCAACTATCTGCTTCTTAAAGTCTTCTATGGTATTGTTGATTAAATCTACATTTATATTATCTTCATCATCTATTCTTATACTTTCCATGAAAATAGGATTCTTTACAGTCATAAGTGAAGCACATACAAGTTTAGGTGAAATATCTGATAAAAATCTACTTTGTCTTCCTATAGTCCATAAGTTTTGTATAGCATCTATCAGTGCCAATACTCTCTTAGCTTTTTCCTCATTATTTAAACCTAATTCATATTTATCTCCTATAGATTTTTCTCCGATTCTGTCTAATTCAATTAGAACAGTTCCGCAGTAATATCCTGAATGTATTTCAGTTTCAAATATATTTGGATTCCCCCCTGAGCTTACAGACATATAATTTGTAGCGAAATCAAGTTCTCCCAAATAGGGTGTAATAGCTACTAAAGGAGATACTCTAACAGGACTTGTCCTCTTTACTGTATTGGCTGAAGCATTCATAAAACCAAATAAATCATCATCAATATATTTTTGAGGATCACATTTTGTTGTTGCTGCTCCTTTTTCCTTTTCTCCTGCAACTCCTTCAGATAACTCAAACTCCATTACTGCAAGTTGTTCTTTCAATGCTCTCCTAACAGCTTGAGAAGAACAATATGGATACTCTTTGCCATCATTTTTTCTGATCTTCTTAATACTGGAAATATTATCAACTTCTTTATCTGATCCATTCAATGATGCATACGTCGCTTTTGTCAAATAAGTAATTGTTAATGATTTAGCTTTATTCATCTTTATTATCCCCTTTCTGTTTTTTAGGTGAATTATAATAATTAAAATTATTAAGTGCTCCCATAATACAATAACCTTTGAAATCTTCAAATGATACTTCATTTAAAATTCCATCTAAAATTGATTTAGATACTGAAATTCCGTATCTAAATTGGAGTGTATTTAATTGGGTTATAAAATCTGTTACTGTACGTGTTTTTCTTAAAGCAAATAAATCACCTTTTATTTTTTTTAAAACCTCCTTATCTTCACCGGAAATCATATAGGGTTGATATACTATTTGTTTACCCAAATTTACAGCTACTTCAATTTGTTCTCTATTCATAATATCCTCCTTTATTATCAGATAATATTCTTTAAGAAAGTTAAGCACATTAGACACCTTAATAGGTTTGTTTTCATAAATCTTTCTAAAGGTGATTGCTTCAACATCAGAAACTATACAATATTTATTGAGAACTTTTTTCAAAACATTGTTCCTTGATGGCGTAAGATTTCCTTTACCATCTGTCTCATATAATGAATTATACACGCTTTTCACATCTACATTAATACTTATAAGATGTGACAATAATCTATATACATAACTAACATCATTATAGAAAATCAATTCCTTAGTAAGGAAGGTTTGCCCTTTTCCATCTAAATTTATAACAATTATCTCCATCGATGACGACACTATATCTCCCAATAATCGCAAGAATAAGTCTTCTTCCGAAAAATCTGTAATGGCTTCATTACTCTTTAAAACAGCATAAGTATCTACAAAATATGACCATAATAATTCATAGGACATTTTTGCCTTCCCAATAAGCCCATCCGGATCAAAGCCTATATTTTTATAGAAATAATCTGAATCAAGGCTACGTATAACCGAGTTACTACCTATCTTGCTTTGATTATCAATATTATCTTTTAAATTTTGTGAGTTTAATAATAGAATTGATAAACTTGTACCATCTTTTTTATAATTGATAGTATCCATAGTAAATTTAGACAAAAGTTCACATTCCCAACAAATTTTAGCTGATTTTTTCCCTTGAGTATGAAATGATTGAGCAGCACTCTTGCTTGCAAACAATAAAAACGATGGTTGAGAAATCTCAGTTAAATTACTAGTTAATTTTCCACATACTGAACAAGCAGATTGTCTATTATTTTCTCTAGGTAAGATTTTAATATCTGGATGACATTCTGGAAGTGTAAATAATAATTTCTTCTTATTTCCCCAAAGTGACTTACCTGTTTCTTTTAAATATTCATCTGTTCTAGATTTAAGTATATCATCTAATTTCTCATATTCTTCTCCATCAACTTTCCAACTGGTACCCTTTACAAAATTGCTAACAACCGGAGTTGCTTGTCTCTTTGGCGCAACACTAAATTCTTTCGTTTCTTTATTGTATAGTACTAATTCATTTCTAGCGATTTGCTCTTTTGTAGATGTATTCCAATACATTAATGCTAAAAAACTATAGCATTGCTCTAAAAATATCCTAATTTCTTCTTCATTTTTTCCCTCGATAATTAGGCGATCTGCATCAAAGCTTAAATTTATATTACTATGATTTTTTTTCACTTTACTTCCTATAAAATATAATCCTACAATCCCTGCATCAAACCACCAATGATTTCTTACATTGATTTTATATTCCATCTCTTTCCCCCTTCCTATATAATTTTTACGCATCCAAATCCTTGACTATTCTTGCTCCCAAACCCTGCATCTAATCCCATCTGCAAAAGTCTTCTATCCCCCTTTATTAAGAATTTACCTGATGCCCCCTTTATTATTATATTTTTGTAGTATATAATATTCTGTCTGGATTGTCCTATGGGAATAAGTTCTATACTACTATCAAGCGACAAACTAGTATTATTTAAAGCATTATATTTCTTGACTAGATTCTCAGTTATAATTCTATTAAAATCTGTTTCTCTAGGCGTAAAGTAACAAGTATATTTACTGCCATCTGATTTCAACAATGTACTGTAGGCTACAATAGAAGATAATGTATCTACTGTAATCTCATCCTTATCAATTACAGAATTAAATATTTGTATCTGTTCAGTTTTTATATTATTTTGTCCTAGATATAAATCATTTCTTTGCAACATAAAATTTGCAATTGATTTAGAAAAATCATCTAATGGCGAAGAAACTATAAAATCTATTCTTTTTCCAAAATTAAATTTATTACTTTCCTTTTTCCCTCTATTGAGTATCCTAGAAAAGGTAAATAATTTAAAACTTCTACTATTACTGATATATCCCCTGTTATGTAAGAATTCTGCTAATTTATCATCAATATTGTTATAAATGAAGGCTTGTATTATATTATTGTAGTGAATGGGAAGAGTTATATCCCTTTCACTGCTGAAACCTATCTTTATTTGCATATTATTCCTCCAAAATTACATTTATCCATTATTTATCTATTCTACACAAATCATCAAAATCCTTCTTTTTTCCCAATATAATTGAAAAAATCCCAGTAATAATAACTAGAACTGGAATTTTTAATAGTCAACTTTTATTTCTTAGAATTATTTCAATTATAAATATCTAGTATACTACCTAGTCCTCCTTCTCTTCTATAATTCCTCATTATGTTTGATTTAAAGTCATTATCACTATTTTGAGACTAATTAAATTAATTACTTCTACCTTTATTAAAACTTATAATATCTTTGTTGATTATATTAAAGCGTTCAAAAGGCGTAAATCCCAAATGAAGTCTATCCATATTTATGAAAAATGGGCTTACTAGTTTTTTAACTCGTTAGCAATATCTCACTATATAGAGTGTTTATATAACAGAGAACAATACATAGTCTTATTGATTACATTACTCATTAGAAATATGAAGAAAAGACCAAGGTACCATTTTGAAAAATGTTCGGAGAAATGTGCCTACTACGCTACTATATATCCATAATACAATTAGCCATACTTCTAAGTACTCCTACTTTAGTTTCATTCCTTATAGGTAATCTAGTTACTGATAGTCTCTAGCGAAACAAACCCTGCTTTTTCTTGATTTCAATTCCTTATAGGTAATCTAGATACTTTCTAGGAGGTGTAAATTATAAATGTTACTATATTGTTTCAATTCCTTATAGGTAATCTAGATACCTCCAACAAAAGTACTAAATGAGCCAAAGGCATATACATTTCAATTCCTTATAGGTAATCTAGATACTTAATGAAGACTTTGAAGGTCTTATGTCATTCGTAGGTTTCAATTCCTTATAGGTAATCTAGATACAGGAAACACTAAAGAATACGTATATAAGCAAGCTATGTTTCAATTCCTTATAGGTAATCTAGATACTGAGGTAGGGGAAATTAGGGAATGGTTTGTCAACAAGTTTCAATTCCTTATAGGTAATCTAGATACGCAATAGTATAGGTGGTGTTTCTGATTACTCTTCTAAGTTTCAATTCCTTATAGGTAATCTAGATACTTATAGAGAGTTTGCCCGAAGCAGATGCGATCCTGGGTTTCAATTCCTTATAGGTAATCTAGATACATGTATGAGGAGAGATTTGAATGGAGATTAATGACTGTTTCAATTCCTTATAGGTAATCTAGATACTAGTAGAACATAATGGAAATCAGTACGAAGGACTGCAGTTTCAATTCCTTATAGGTAATCTAGATACCTTCTTCAGAAAATCATCTGTACTCATTCCTGCGGGGTTTCAATTCCTTATAGGTAATCTAGATACTATAATCTCTTTCGGTTTCTGCTGCTGCTTTTGCAAGGTTTCAATTCCTTATAGGTAATCTAGATACGATTTAGCAATCGAGGAAAAATTCGGTAATGATAGTTTCAATTCCTTATAGGTAATCTAGATACTTGTACACAAAGCACTATTACTATATCCTTATTTTACCATACTTCATCATCTTTGTATTGAATTTTATAAAATGGCTTACCTAAGTTATTTTTAGTTTCGTCAACCCTCAAAGATTTTTGCATCATTTAGGATCGACGAATCTCTAAAGGAATATTGATTGTAGATCTTTTACATGTCTATTGCTCTATGTTAGAGTATTTAATACTAAAAAATACATCCTCATCCAAAAGAATAAATAATCGATATAGCTTGACTCTGAAACAAACCAATCTTTGTTTATAGTAGTTTTTAACATTGAATTGTCAGTTAATTCATCAAAGTCGCCATCAGAAAAACAACAAGAAATAATTTAATAAATTTGGGGTAATATTTCTCATCATTATTATAAACAAATTATTTACTCTTTTCTATAATTACATAATAATCCCTTCTCTTTGATTCTTCAATGAAATTATTAAAACAATAAACTTACCCTATTAATAAAACTATTTTATATATTACTAAAGTAGAAAACAATAAAACCTCAGATGAAAGTATTGACTATTCCTATATTCTCATTTCTTAAATATCATTATTTACTTCATTTGTAGCTACACCATGTCTTAAATTAGAATTTGTATCTATAATTGATACCCAACAAAAAAACTAGAGAGTCCATAACAAACTCCCTAGTCCAAACCTTCTATCCTATATTAAATATGCTCAAATCTTCCTGTGAAGAATCTCAATACTGGTGGCTCATAAGTGAATTTCAAGCCCTTTATTTCATCTCTTCTCTTATATGTTGCAATTATTGCTTCTGCAACATAGTCTAAATGTGCATAGCTGTAAACTCTTCTTGGTATTGTTAATCTTACTAGCTCTAATTTAGGGAAGTATTCCTTTCCTTCCTTATTTCTGCCAGCAGAAATATTTCCTCTTTCCATTGTTCTAACACCTGATTCAATGAAGATTTCAGCCGCTAAAACTTGAGCAGGATATTCAGATTGTGGAATATGCGGTAAGAATGCTCTAGCATCTAGAAATACTGCGTGACCGCCTATTGGTCTAACTATTGGCACGCCAGCTTCGATTAGCTTATTACCTAAATATTCAACCTGACTAACTCTATGCTTGATATAGTTAAAGTCTAAGGCTTCCTTTAGTCCGATTGCAAAAGCCTCCATATCTCTTCCTGACATTCCTCCATAACTTGGCATTCCTTCATATACTACTACTAATGATGTTGCTTTGAAATATAGATCTTCTTCATTCATGGCTAAGAATCCACCCATATTTACAATACCGTCTTTTTTACCTGACATAGTAGCTCCATCAGCATAGGAGAACATTTCTTTAACGATTTCTGCAATAGATTTGTCTGCATATCCTTTCTCTCTTACTTTAATGAAATATGCATTTTCTACATATCTAGTACAGTCAAACATTACTCTAATTCCATGTTTTTTAGACAGTGCATGAACTTCTCTTAAATTTTGCATGCTAACTGGCTGCCCACCAGCTAAATTAACTGTTACACCAACGCAGATATAAGGGATATTTTCAGCTCCAACCTTATTAATTAAATCTTCATATTTTTTAATATCTATATTTCCCTTGAAAAGTACATCTTCTTTATCTGAGATATGAGCTTCGTCAATTATAACATCTACAAAAGTGCCGCCATTCATTTCTTGGTGAGCTCTAGTAGTTGTAAAGTACATATTACCTGGAATATAGGTATTTGGTTTAACTAATATTTGTGATAATAGATTTTCCGCACCTCTGCCCTGATGAGTTGGAACAACATATTTGAATCCCATTATATCCTGTACAGTTTTCTGTAAATGATAGAAATTTTCGCTACCTGCATAAGCCTCATCGCCCATCATAAGTCCTGCCCATTGTCTATCACTCATGGCATTTGTTCCACTGTCTGTTAATAGGTCAATATATACATCCCTTGAGTTAAGTAAGAAAGTATTGTAGCCTGCTCTTTTAATAGCTTCTATTCTTTCCTCTTTCGGTAAAATTCTTAGTGGTTCTACCATTTTCACCTTATATGGTTCCGGCATGTATTTCATATCCATATACTATTCCCCCTTATTTTTTAATACATTCTATAGATATAACTATTTGCAAATTTTATGCCAAATTTAAAATATGGGGAATAATTATAATACTGTCAGTTTGAGAAGCTAAATATAATTCCAGCTGTAAATAATATTTACAGCTGGAATTATATTTTACAGTCTTGTAAATATTATTTACAGTCTTCGTATTCTTTAATACGTTTAATAACAGTCGTATGGGATATGTTTAAAGCCTTTGCAATCTCCCTTGATGAATTAAATTGTTTTCTTGCTTTTATAATATGTTCATATTCAACAGTCTTAATTATTTCTGGTAGATTCACAGGAAATTCAATATTCTCTTCATTATAAATTATTTTCTCTGTTTCATTAGAATCTAATTTATTTACAATCAATAAATGTTTAACATCTATTGAATCCTCTGCAAATATCACAGCTCTTTCTATAACATTTTGTAACTCTCTCACATTACCAGTCCAAGGATATTCCTGCAATATTTTCAATGCCTCTTGAGTTATTTCTAAGTTTGGTTTGTCTGCACCTTCTCCCAAGTGATTTGTAAAATATTTTGCAAGTATTGATATATCTTCTTTTCTTTCCCTCAGTGGAGGTATATTAACAGGTATAACATTTAATCTATAATATAAATCCTCCCTAAATGTCTTTTCATTTACCATAGCAGATAAATTTCTGTGAGTTGCAGAGATTATTCTTACATCAATTTGTATCTCCTTTCCCCCACCTATTCTTCGTATTTGTTTTTCCTGTATCGCTCTCAATATTTTTGCCTGTAAATGGATAGGCAACTCTCCTATTTCATCTAAAAATATACTTCCTCCTGTAGCCAATTCAAAAAGTCCCTGCTTTCCTGTATTTGCACCTGTAAAAGCACCTTTTTCATAACCAAAAAATTCTGATTCCAAAAGTGCATCTGGTACAGCAGAGCAATTAACTGCAACAAAAGGACCATTTCCTCTTCTGCTATTTAAATGAATTGCTCTAGCAAACAGCTCCTTCCCTGTTCCAGACTCCCCTAAAATCATAATATTGGCCTCTGCTTTAGAAACTGACTTAGCTAATGAAATGGTATTCTTTATACTTTCTGATTCCCCGATTATATCTTCAAAACTTATCATAGAAGGCCTTGAAATAGTTTGGATCAGTCTTCTAACATCATCCATTTCTTTAAAAATCAGGAGAGCCCCCATTTTAATACCTAGATTATTTTTTATAAGTTTAATATTTAGTATAAGATTTACCTTTTTATTTCTAATCATTGTACTTACTTCAATATTAGCCTTATCATCTATATCTATATTTGGATTATATATTTCTTTTGGTATTATGAGATTTATATTAGTCTCCTTATCCTCGGGTTCAATATTAAATAATTTACTGGCCTTGGAATTGTAATATTCAATATTTCCTTGTTTGTTTACTGCAATAATACCATCTGTCATACTATTTATTATTATCTGAAGTTCCTTTGCCACTTTTTCCGAGTCCATCATATCTAACTCTGTTATATCTAAAATTTCCCTAACCTCATTTTTTATCCATTTCTTAAACTCATTCCATTCTATGCCTTCCCATTCAACTTTAACAGAAATATAAGGGGGGTTTATCTCCATAGTAATAATATTCATTTCTTTCGAAGCCAAGGCGGCTAATATTTTATGAGCCATACCTACTTTATTTTCTTTAACTAAAAATTTTATCTTTTTACTATTCAATAAACTCACCCCTCATAAGCAATGGATTATATTTAAGTTAATTCACTAATTTTATTCTACTATATTTATACATATTTCTTCAATATGGTTATCATTTTATCATATCTCTTACTTGTGCTACATCCTTATCTCCTCTACCAGAAAGGTTTACTATTATAATCTTATCCTTGCCTAAAGACTTAGCTAATTTAATTCCATAGGCTATGGCATGGGAAGATTCTAAAGCTGGGATTATTCCCTCTGTTTTTGATAGCTTAAAGAATGCATCTAAGGCCTCCTTGTCTGTCACAGATTTATATTCTGCTCTTTTAGTATCATTATAATAGCTATGCTCTGGTCCTACCCCAGGATAGTCTAATCCTGCGGCAATGGAATGGGTGCTATGATCTAGTAAATAACATTTGAAACCATGTATTAAACCAACATTGCCTCTACATATACTAGCTGCATGTTCTTTCGTGTCAATTCCTTTTCCAGCTGGTTCTACCCCTATCATCTTTACTTCCTTATCATCATAAAAAGGTGCAAATAATCCTATAGCATTACTGCCTCCTCCAACACAGGCTACTACATAATCAGGTAATTTTCCTTCTTTTTCCAATATCTGTTTTCTTGCTTCTCTTCCTATTACTGATTGGAATGTCCTCACTATCATTGGGAATGGATGAGGTCCTACTGCTGAGCCAAGAAGATAGAAAGTATTATCCTTATTCTCTACATAGTCATTTAGTGCTCTATCTACCGCTTCCTTCAAAGTCTTATTTCCTTCCTCTACTGCCACTACCTTTGCTCCTAACATTTCCATTCTGAAAACATTTAACTCTTGCCTTTTAGTGTCTTCCGCTCCCATATAAATTGTACAATCCAGTCCAAGTAAAGCACATACTGTAGCTGTAGCAACTCCATGCTGTCCCGCTCCTGTTTCTGCTATTATTCTCTTTTTACCCATTCTTTTAGCAAGTAGTCCTTGTCCTATGGCATTGTTAATCTTGTGAGCTCCAGTATGGTTTAGATCTTCCCTTTTCAGATAAATCTTAGCTCCTTCCATTTCTTCTGTTAGTCTTTCTGCAAAGTATAGTGGATTTTCTCTACCTACATATTCCCTTAAATAATAGTCTAGTTCCTTCAAAAACTCTTTATCTTCCATAGCATTATAGAATTCTCTTTCCAATTCTTCTAATACTGCTTTCAATTCTTCTGGTACATAGGCTCCGCCAAATTCTCCAAATAATCCATTTTCTCTTTTCATACTTCTTCCTCCTAGATTAAATTTAAATACAAAAAAACCTCCATCCTCAATAGGACGAAGGTTGAATTCGCGGTGCCACCTAAATTATGCAAAAATGCATCTCTCTTAATGGGATACTAACATATCCTGTCCTTAGTTAACGGTAGGCTTCCGGCACGGGGTACTCTCCATAGATTTCCACCAGCTTCTACAAAGTCCATTCATTAAATCCCTCTTTGCCAAAGTCCCACCAATCTTTAGCTCTCTGTGAAAGATAAGAATTAACTACTCTTCTTTGTCTTCGAATTTATTTTTGTATTTCATGAAAGTATATCAGATGCAAAGTAAATTTGCAACAATTAAATTTAAAGTATTTTCAATTCCTTCTATACCCTTGGTAAATGTATAGCTTTTCCATATACTGATTCAGCAGCTTCATGTATACTCTCACCTATTGTAGGATGTGCATGAATTGTTGTTATAATTTCTTCTATTGTACTCTCCAATCTAATTGCCAATGCACCTATTCCTATTAATTCTGTTGCATTTGTTCCTGCTATATGAAGACCTAATATCTCATCTGTATCTTCATCTATTACAAATTTCACTAATCCATTGACCATACCGTTTATTATAGACTTTCCATTAGCATATAAAGGAAACTTTCCAGTTTTCACATTATATCCCTTTAAGGTGGCCTGTTTTTCTGTCAACCCTACTCCTGCTAATTCAGGCTTTGTATATATGCAATAAGGTGTTGTCTTATAATCTATAGCTTCAAAATTCCCCATTATATTTTCTGCAACGGCTATCCCATGGCTTGAAGCTACATGAGCTAATAATGCTCCTCCTGTGCAATCTCCTATTGCATAGATATTATCAATATTAGTTCTCATAGATTTATCTACCTTTATACATCCTTTTTCTGTTTCTATTCCTAAATCTTCTAGACCTAAACCTTCTATAGCTGGTTTTCTCCCGATTGATAATAAAATTTTCTCTGCACTTATGGATTTTTCTCCTTCATTATTTCCCATTAATACATTTAATCCATCAGATTCCATTTTTATTTCCCTTACTCTTGTACTTGTATAAATATCTATTCCCGATTCAATTAATTGTTCTTTTAGACAGGTCACTATTTCTTCATCCATATTTGCCACTATTTCAGGAAGCATTTCTACTATTGTAACCTTTGTTCCTGCATTTGAGTAAATATTTGCAAACTCAACACCTATAACTCCGCCTCCAATTATGCATATGCTTTTAGGTATTTTATCTAAGGACAAGGCTTCTGTACTTGTCAGTACTCCATCTAAATCCAATCCAGGAATAGGTACTCTAGCAGGCTTAGAGCCTGTTGCTATTACAGCTTTATCAAAAGATACAAGTCTTTTTTCTTTGTTACTCGATATTACCTCTATTTTATTTTTAGAAATAAACTTTCCTTCTCCTTGGATTACCTCAACCTTATTTGATTCTAAGAGAACTTTTACTCCGTCAACCAATTGTTGTACTACCATTTCCTTTCTATTTTGAACTACATCCCATTTTAGACCTAAATTCTCCAATATCAGTCCTAATTCTGAGGCTTCTTCCTTTAAATGATTGTAAATTTCAGTAGTATGAAGCAACGCTTTTGTAGGTATACAACCTGTATTTAAACAGGTTCCTCCTACATTATCTTTTTCGATTAATATTACTTCGGCCCCAAGTTGTGCCGCCCTTATGGCACATACATATCCTCCAGGTCCTCCTCCTAATATTACTATTTTCATATCTTCACCTCTAAAGTAACAGCAAAGCTGGATTTTCTATATATTCTTTTAACTTAGATAAAAACTGAGCGGCTACTGCTCCATCTACTACTCTATGATCTGCTGTAAGAGAAAGATTCATCAAAGGTCTTATTACTATATTTCCATTTTCCACTACTGGAGTTTCAACTATAGCATTTATCCCCAGAATTCCTACTTCTGGCTGATTAATAATTGGACTAAAGGATTCTACACCAAACATTCCGATATTTGAAATGGTAAAGGTCCCTCCCGTTATTTCATCCGTTGTAAGTTGATTATTTTTGGCTTTATAGGATAATTCTTTTATCTCCGCTGATATTTGCTCTAAACCCTTTATATTTGAATACTTCACTACAGGAACTAATAATCCCTCCTCTAAGGCTACTGCTACTCCCATGTTTACATAGTTTCTTAATATGATTTCCTCTCCATCAACTGTACTATTTAACAATGGAAAGTCCAATAAAACTTTAGAAACTATCTTTACAATTAAATCTGTATACGTGATATTTACCGTCTTCTTAAGCTGTTGTCGAATTTCTTTCAATTTAGTAATATCAACTCTAATATCAAAGGTAACTGCTGGTGATATATTCCAACTGTCAGACATTCTTTCAGCTATTATCTTTCTCATACCTGTCATAGGAGCTCTTTCCTCTACAGGACTTGCTGATTCTATTAAATTCTTTTCCATCCTGAACTTCAATATATCTTCTTTTCTAATTCTATCATCCTTATTTATTTCAGATGGATCTATACTATATTTTTCAGCCATCTTTTGTGCTGTAGGTGTTATCTTTATCTTGTTTCGATTTTCTATAATTTTTTCTATATCTTCTAGTATAATCCTCCCATTGGGACCTGAGCCCATAACTTTCGAGAAATCTACATCATTCTCAATAGCTAATTTCTTTGCTGCAGGAGATATCTTTATTCTTCCTCCATCATCTTTCTTTGCATCCTTGACTTCTAATGTCTTTGTTTCTATTTTTTCATCTTTTACTTCTATTTTTTCATTTTCTTCTATTGTCAATAACTGACTAATATCTTCGTTCACTTCGCCTATAATACACACAGGCTCCAAACATGGAACTGTATCACCAACATCAGCTATTATTTTAAGCAATACTCCAGATTCAGTACTTTCTATATCATTAGTCAACTTATCAGTTTCAACAGAATAAAGCTTGTCTCCTTTATTAACTGGGTCATTTTCTGATTTATACCATTTAACTATTCTTCCTGACTTCATAGTTAAACCCAGCTTCGGCATGGTTAATTGCTTCGCCATTTTATTTCCTCCTCTATGTCGATTTAATATTTGAAAAACCCATTTTTCTGTGCTTCCTCTAATGTCCTTTTTATATTTACTCTAAAGGGTCCATTCCTTGTAATTTTAAATTTAAACTTATCTCCAGCTTTAAAGATTATCTCCCGTTCTCCATCTAAAGCTATACTTCCCCTATAATCAGGATTAAATATATATTCTTCATTTAGTTCAATTTTCTTAGGCATATCATGAAATATCTCTTTTAATGTACCCGCAGCAACGGGGGCCATACTTTTAGCTTCCCCCGTATTCATCTTCATAGCTGCTCCGAAATCGTCATCTTCTTTTATTATCATATTTACTCCAATTAATGTGGAAAAACCTATGGATGCTGGATGTGCTCTGGAAATAATTACCTCAACTATATCCCCTATATCCCAAATAGCCTTAGAGCCAATAAATGTCTGCTTGGATATTACACAATCCACCAGGGCAATATCTATTAATTCATCCTCTAAGAATATTTCTATTCTTTTATCCTTCCTGCATGTCACTCCTAAATCACAGTTTTTAGTAGCTATAGCTGCTGCAGCCATACCTACCACCGTTCCTTCCAGCATCTCAGGATATACATTATTGGTTCCTGTAGAAACACTTATCAAAGGTGTTTTTACAATGGCCTTAGCCGCAGCTCTATTTGTACCATCACCGCCTAGTACAACTATACAGTTTACACCTTCTTCTTCCATAAATTTTGCCCCATTAGTAGTATCATTTAAATTTCCTTCTACTTTTATATCCAGAATACTAACAGGAATTTTCAGCTCACCTGATACAGTTAAATCCTCTATAACCTTATATCCTATTAAAAAAGTATCTGGCATTATAAATATTTTTTCTACTCCGTATCCTTGAGCTCCTAGGATTATTCTTTTTACAATATTTATCTTTTCATTATTATCTACTACCGTAGCATGTGATACAAGTCTCCTAATATCCTTTCCCGATGCAGGATTTGCAATAATCCCTAAGCTATTCATCCTTTCACCCCATAACAGAATTTACAGAATTTCTCTAGCACCTTTTAATATATCTTCATAATCCGGTATTACATATGATTCAAGAACTGGGGAAAATGGAATAGGTGTGTTTAAACTTGCCACTCTGACTACTGGGGCATCTAGATAATCAAAATACTCTTCAGCAATCATTGCAGATATTTCACCTGCATAGCTTCCACGCTTAGTCTCCTCTGTTGCTATTAAAACTCTATTTGTTTTTTCCACGGATTTAAAAATAGTATTTTTATCCAATGGATATAAAGTTCTTGGATCTATTACCTCTGCCTCTATACCTTCCTTTGCCAAAATTTCTGCTGCCTTTAAAGATTCATGTACCATTTTTCCTGTAGCTATTATTGTAATATCTTTTCCTTCTCTCTTTATATCAGCTACTCCTAATGGTATAGGTTTCACATCTTCATCTATTTCGCCTTCCATTGAATATAAAACTTTATGCTCTATGAACATAACAGGATTATCATCTTCAATAGAGCTAAGCATCAATCCAAGGGCATCTTTTGGAGTTGAGGGATAAACAACTTTTAATCCTGGTACATGTGTTAACCAAGCTTCTAAAGACTGAGAATGCTGTGCTGCTGCCTGCACTCCTGCCCCAGCCGGCAATCTTACTACCATTGGTAAGGATATCTTTCCTCCAAACATATATCTCATTTTAGCTGCTTGATTAACTAGCTGATCCATTCCAACAGTCAAGAAATCAATAAACATCAATTCAGCAACTGGCCTTAACCCCGTTGCCGCAGCACCTACAGCACATCCTATAATAACACCTTCAGAAATAGGAGTATCTTTCACTCTTTCAGCTCCAAATTCATCATATAAACCTGCTGTAACTCCAAAGCATCCTCCGAAGGCTCCAACATCTTCTCCAAATATAAACACATTTGGATCTTTCTTCATCTTCATTCTCATTCCTTCTCTTATTGCTTCTCCATATGTCATCTTTTTCATTTATCTTACCTCCTCTACTATATCTGTATAAATATCTTCAACAGCCAATTCTAAAGAAGGCAATGGACTGTCTTTTGCAAATTCTACTGCTTCCTCAATTTGATTTTTTATATCTTGTTTTATAGAATTCATTTCTTCTTCCGAAAGAATATTATTTTCTAGTAAGTAAGTTTCCATTCTAGGTATAGGATCTTTCTTTAGCCACTCTTCTTGCTCTCCAGCCAGTTTATAGCTACCAGGATCACCTTCAAAATGTCCCCTATGCCTATATGTTTTACACTCAATAAGTGTAGGTCCCTGACCTTTTCTAGCCCTTTCTATAGCTTCCTTAGAAGCCTCATATACTGCAAATACATCATTACCGTCCACAATTACTCCAGGAATATTATAAGCTACAGCTCTGTCAGCAACATCCTGTATAGCCTGATGATTAGATTGATGCATCGATATTCCATATAGATTGTTTTCACAAACAAATATTACTGGAAGCTTCCATATGGATGCAAGATTTAATGATTCATGGAATGTTCCTTGATTTGTAGAAGCATCTCCAAAGAAGCAAACGCAAACTTGGCTAGTCCCTCTATATTTGGCACTTAAGCCTGCTCCTACTGCTATATTATGACCTGCTCCGACAATACCATTTGCCCCTAATATTCCTCTAGTTGCATCAGCAATATGCATAGATCCTCCTTTACCTTTACAGTATCCTGTTTCTCTTCCAAACAGTTCTGCCATCATATATTTTAGATCTCCACCTTTTGCAACTATATGACCATGACCTCTATGGGTACTAGTTATATAATCATCTTCATTAAGATTTTGGCATACTCCCGTAGCCACAGCTTCCTCTCCTAAGTATAAATGTACAAAACCAGGTATACTTCCTTCTGCAAATAAATTTGAAGCTTTTGTTTCAAATTCTCTAATTTTTAGCATTGTTTCATACATATTTTTAATATCCTTATTGGTTAAATTCAATTTTATCCCTCCTATATTTACTTTACACTTACTTCTATGCAGGCCAAGGCTGCTTCTATGCTATTGTCTTTATCGCCGAATTCAGGAATATAAAGACCCGGAACTTTAAGCCCTCCATATACAGCTTTAAGATTTTTCTTCCCAATAGGTATACATTGCTTTATCCTATCTGCATCAATCTCTTCAGGCTTAGTTACTGCAACTGTTATCTCTACGTATACTTCTCGATTTAAATCTTTTATGCCCAACACCTCTTCTAAGCCACATAAACAGCTTTTGGACACTGCATCTTGTACAGCCTTTTCAGCCGCACGGTTTACATCTTGACCATGAAAATCCATTCCAATTCCAAACTCTATTATAAATCTTCTAATAATCTCCCTCCTTTCTACTTAAGTACTTTGTATCTATTTATATAAGCAAGTTGAATGCCAAATTTTTTTTAAAATTAAAGTCCCAATTTTACTACTTTTGCCTATTTATCTCTTGATAAAAATAAAAAAATTCCCAAAACTGGGAATTTTCCTTTTCTCATTTTTGGGAATTTTCACTTGAATATATTTACATCTATTTTATACTCATTAATTTTCCTATATATAGTAGACTTACTTAAATTTAATATATCGCCTGCATTTATTACATGTCCTTTAGTTTTCTTCAATGCATTTATTATAACATGTTTTTCAGTCTCTCTTATGTTCATCAAATCAAGACTAGTATTTTTCTCGACTGCATCTATTTCATTTATTATTTCTTCAGGCAAACATTCGATCCCTATTACTTCATCTTGATTCAAATAATATGCTCTTTCTATAACATTCTGCAACTCCCTAACGTTGCCTTTCCATGAATGTTGGTTCAAATATAATAGAAACTCAGATGATAAGATTACATTTGTTGAGTTAGATTTGTTTAATTTATTTAAAAAATAATTTACATATAAATCTATGTCTTCTCTCCTGTCTTTTAATGAAGGTATATTTATTTTCAATACATTTAATCTATAATATAAATCTTCACGAAAGTTCTTCTTTTTGACTTCATCAAATAAGTTTCTATTTGTTGCACCTATTACCCTTATATCCAATTTTTTAGAATATTTACCTCCAATTCTTGTCACTGTATAATTATCTAATACTCTTAACAACTTGGCCTGAATATCTAAAGGAAGTTCTCCAATTTCATCTAAAAATATAGTTCCTCCTTGAGCCAATTCAAATTTCCCCGACTTTCCATTCTTGGATGCCCCTGTAAAAGCACCTTTTTCATATCCAAATAACTCTGACTCAACTAGCTCTCTTGGAAGTGAAGCACAATTTACTGCTACAAATGGTCCATCAGCTTTTTTACTGTAATTATGAATTGCATGTGCAAAGAGTTCTTTTCCAGTTCCGCTATCTCCTTCAATTAATATGCTTCCACTAGTCTTTGCAAAACGTTTAGCATTATTTATAACATTTTTCATTTTATCGTTTGAAGTTAAAATATCACTAAATCTATAGATAGCTCTATTTCCAGTTACCACGTTAACTGTATTATGCAAGTATTCTATTTCTTTAAATACTAATGCTATACCTATTAGCTCATTATTAGTCAATACTGGAGTTATTTTCACGTTACAAGGAATTACTTTATCATTTATGAAAAAATTGCAATACATATAGTCCATTGTCATATGTTTTTGCGTTAATATCTCTTGAAAATCTGTTTCTCTTAAAATTTCTCTTATATCCAGTTTATTATCCTCTTCAATCCCTAAAATCTTAGAAGCTATATAATTTATCTTATTTATTTTAAAATCCTTATCAGCTATTATCATTCCATCTGATATTGATTCAACTGTTGTATCAACTAACTCATGAGTTCTCAATAAACGTATTTCATTTTCAATAGAGTATGCCGCTGCAACCACTATTCCCAAAGTATGTTTATGTAATTTATCAAAGCTGCCTGACATATCTAAAACACCTATTATATTTCCCTTATTATCATGAATTGGTGCTGCTGAACAAGTCCAGCTATGATGGTACTCACAATAATGCTGAGATCCTGTAGTATGAATAGGTTTATCTACTATTATACTTGTTCCTATAGCATTAGTTCCTACTTCTTTTTCAGACCATAAAGCACCCACACAAAAATTTAAAGTATTTGCTTCTTTTCTTACAGGTTCTTCTCCTATGGTTTCTATTATTACCCCTTCTTTGTCTGTAAGAACTAGGATAAAATTAGATCCTAAAACTAACTCATTAAGGTTCTGCATAATAGGTTTAGCAACCCTTAATAGCTCCTCATTTCTTTTTAATACAACTTCAAGTTTCTCACTATCAATTGTTTTACCAAAACCTGCTTTTGGATCTACTCCTAATCTTGTACATCGTCTCCATGATTCAGCAATTATTTTATCTAACCCATCCTCAATTTCTCCTGTTTCTATAAATTTAGTCCACAAATCCTTCATGTTTTTGAACATCTCCAAATCCATGCTATCACTACCTTTTTTTATATTTATTATAGATTCTTTGCATCCTTTATATAATAATGTCTGAATATTCCTTCTACATAATTATATCATTCTTCTAGTCAAATAAGAAAAAATTTTAAATATAAGTAAAATCAACAATCAAAACTTTGTAAATATCCCTATAGGAAATATAAAAGATAAGTTAGACTATCTATGTAAACTATACAATATAACTTATATAAAACAAGAAGAAAGATATACATCTAAAGCAAGTTTCTTTGATAAAAATGTAATACCAACAATAGGAGATAATACTTAAGAGGGTTTCAGTGGAAAAAGAATAAAAAGAGAACTATATAAAACAAGTACAGGTTCTACCTTAAATGCAGCACTAAATATATTAAAGAAAAGTAAAGTTGTGGATCTAAGTATCCTATACAATAGAGGCGAAGTGGATACGCCTAAAAGAATAAGGATAACTTAGCTATCAACCTTCTTCGGAAGCTCCTACTTCTATAAGTGGTGAGTAGTTCACGTATTCTAAGCAAAACATTATATGCAATGCTATATGCCCTGGTGGAATTGAAACGGAAATAGGCACAGGAGAATTTATGAAAAACATAAATATGGAAGGAATGAATATGGCAACGTCAGGTGCAGCTGGCAATCCAAGAACAGGTAAAGGCAGTGAAATTGCAACAGTTGCAGTATTCTTGGCAAGTGACGATGCAAGCTATGTAAATGGACAATGTATAGCAGTTCATGGAGGATGGACTGCATATTAATAAGAAAAGCTTCTAAAGTCAGATTAGCGCAATAGATTTATTTAAAGTACAAAAATCCTTACACCCTCGAAAAAACACCCTCAATTAAGGGCTTTATGAAGAAAAATCCTTCATAAAGCCCTACAAACAGTATATTTTTTCTGCTTGTCAAGATTGCAAAGTATTTTTTTAACTAGGCAAAAATCTTCCTGCTATCCTTGGCAAGGATTTTGTGTTAAAGTCTAATTAAATTTATTCATGGAAGTTTTGACTTTACAGGAAATTATTTACATTATCCTGTAAAAATTTTTAATAAGGATAAATACTTGTAATTATCCATTTTCCATCAATATATTCCAGCTTAAACTCAAAAATATTAGTATATTCTTCTATGATCTTTTCATTTGAATACAGCTTTTCAATATATTCAACCAAATATTTCGCATTTGTTTTATCTTTAGATATTTTTTCCCATCTTATTATGTCTATCTTAGATTTATCAAATTTGCCACTTACTAAATTGGAATCAATTAGGTAGCGTGAAGCTACTAGGCTATCATAAACTCTTTTAGACAATAAAGGTTTAAAGTTTTCAAGGAATATATCCGTACTTTCAGCTATTTCTTCTGCACTTACACCCATTCCCTCAAAGTTATTACCTGCTTCGCTAAATAAGGCTGTTAGTATATCCTCATGATTTTCATAAAGGGCGGATTTTTCATCAAAAAACTTTCTTATAGTCATTTTTGAATTAGTTCCTTTATTGTATAAATAAAAAGCTAATAATAGAGCTGTAGCAATGATAATTAATAATAGTAGGTATGATTTGCGAATTTTCATGTCATTCTATCCCCCCGGCTAAATATTAACTAAATCTAGTAAATGGGCAATGCCGCCTCCCTACCATATCATTCATATCTTAATCTGCAATATGGTACAGTTGACCCTGATGTAAACTCAATACGATTAGTATATATAACCGCACCATTATTAGATATAACACGTCCTGCATGCCATAGGGCATATCTACCTACATAGTTTGCTTCTAAAGGATCGTATTCAGTTATTAATACTTCAGTACATCTCTTACATTGCCAACAGCTACCATCAAATTGAAATACCGGATTTTGACCAGATGCCCCTTTATATACACGTCCCCATCCACGTGAAAACATCAAGTGATAATCATATCCATTACAGATTTCTTCTGCTAATGGAACGATTAGAAAGTCTCCTGATAAACTTATATCTGGTAAATTATTTTTCTCGATTAAATTAGTTGCACTTGAGCTAAATGTAATTGTAAATATCAGTAACAATGGTAAGAAAATATGGCTTACTAAATTTCTAATTAAATTGTGCTTTTTCATTTAATCACCTCCTTTTATCTAATATTAGTATCATGTCAACTAATCTTAAGTGCAATGATTAAATTAAGGAAACGAATTCCTTGTATGGGCATCAATTAATCTTTAATTCAGAAGCTAATATTTTATAAAAGTCAGTATCACTTTAATTTATTTATTGAATTAACAATTATAGTTATTAATGTCAGTGAATCATATTTTGGTATTTGTTGTCAACATATTTATTTGTACAAATTTCGCTACCTTAATGTTATAATTTGTCGGAATTTAAAAGAAGGCCTATTTCATAATTTCTTTAATAGATATGAAACGCCTCTTTTTATTGCACACTCTCCTCCTCAATTTCGTAAGTATTAATGATATGAAATTGAGGAGGAGGCTTTTATGCAATTTACAAGTAAAAATTTTTTATCTAAAGAACTAGTTGAGAAGTATTTTCTAAGATTCATTATAAAATTAGGGAACGCCTTAAAGCATCCCCCATAATTTAAGTCTAAATCTCTCCATTCCAATATAGTATATCCTTGATCATGTCTTCCCTTACTTCCCATATATTAGCTTGAACATCGAATATATTCCAATCTTCAATTTCAAAAACTCTCATCCAGCTTTCCATTACTTTCTTCTTTTCCAAAGGATGGAAATTTGCATATTTCCCTTCTATAAAAGAAAATGAATCCTTGAACCCTTTTCTCTCCATATCTTTCATATAGGACTTTTCATCTTCTTCGTCTTTAGGAATATACAAATGGTTCAATACATAATCCCACTTTCTTCCATCAAAATATATAACTTCTGCCTCGTCTACCTCTAATACATATACTACTGTACCCTCTATGGGCTTTAACATATTTTCTTCGCTAATTGAACACCATATTGGAAACTCTACACCATCTGGCTTGGGAACCATTTTACCTGCCTTATCTACAAACCACTGGTAGAGCTTTATATAGTACTCTGCTATATCTTCAAATTGTTGTTCTATATATTTTCTTTTGACTCTATATCTTCCTTTTTCCTTTATCTCGTCAAGACTCTTTATATCTTGCCTAGTCCAAAGGGTTACCTTATTTAGGTTGCTTTTTGAATCTGCCATGATTCCATCCCTCCGATATAGTATATAGATTAATATACCCTACTTTTCATAATCAATTGAATAATTTTTATTTATAATAATACTATTGCCGGGATGCATTTTACTTATTATATTCACCTAATACGACATCATTAATTAACCATACTATATCTATTTTTCTCACAGTAAGAGTAATTGTTCGACTAATTGGATCATCATTTTCGCTACTTGTAATCTCTATGATATTTCCCCCAACTTCATATTCTGTATCTGATATCTTTTCTACATTCTCAATTTCAATGCGATCTGGCCACGGACTTGAAACAAATCTTCCCGGAGCATCCTCTGGATTATTTAACCATTTATTCATAAGGTCTTCCGATACAAGTCCTCCATAATTCTCCTTCATACTCTTTTCTAATTCTTCCTTAGGTGATAAAAGCGATACAGATTGAAGTTTACCTCCAAATTCTTCAACTAATCTAGTAACTTCTTCCTTATCTTGTTTATCTATTGTTATTTCCTCTTTATCTAATTTATCTTTAGGGGTTTGTTCTTCTATTTGATTCTGTACTTTCCCCGTTGAGCTATCTTCATTTTTTGGAGCTGTACACCCTATTAGAGATATAGATAAGGATAAAGCTACTCCATATAATAATATTTTTTTCATATGATCTTCTCCTTACTTATTTTGATGCTTTTATTATAGCAAGGATTATAATTCATATGTTTACAACGAGGTTACAATATGCCACTCTCAAATAATCTTTTTACTATACTAAGTAGATTAAAATTCTAACTCAAAATCAAAAAACTTTAAAAATCTATCTTATTAATTAATAAAATGAGTTTTTAATTTATATTTTTTCATAATAAGGAAAGGATATAATTAACTAATTAACAACCAATTCTTTATACTACTATACTCTCATAAAATAGATAGAAAGGAAGAAACCTTTATGAATAACAAAAACAGCAAGCTATCCATTGGAATAGCTGCATTATTTGAAATAATATTAATAACCACCGCTATCTTTAACATCGTATCAAAACAATGGAAAGACCTTACTATATCACTCATTGCTATTGTATGTATTATACTTCCTTTTATAATCACATATATTGCTAACATTAAGAATCTGGCATTACCTCCCAACTTTCAATTAATATCATTATCATTTATTTTATTTGCACAATACTTCGGAGAAATCCTAAAATTTTATAGAAAATTTTTTTGGTGGGATTTATTTCTTCATGCTTTATTTGGCAGCTATGCAGTTATTGTTGCATTATATTTAATTAAAGGTGTTGTTAAAAAAGAAAAGGAAACTAGTGAAAACCGATTTACTATTTTTACTATAATATTTGCATTTTGCTTTTCAATCACCTTAGGCACTCTATGGGAAATGTTTGAATTTGTAGGAGATTTTCTATTTAAAGCACATATGGTTAAAGGAGGACTTGTAGATACATCAACAGATATTCTGATAAAAATTTTATCTGCTTTTATTACCTCTATAGTATATTATTATCGTAATAGAAAATTAATTAAATCCTAATTTACTTTACACTATTTTAGCTCTATTCTTCTATCTTTTCTTTAAACTTAATTTTGTTCAAGAATTTTTCTACATCTAAGTTCATCTTAAAATAATACAACCCCTACGGGGTATTATTATGTTTAAACTATCAAATTTGGGTAATATATATAATGTAAATGATAATGATTATCAATTAGCTTGTACAATATATTTATTATAAATTAAGGAGGTAAAATTATGCGATTTGAAGATTACAATCCTTTAGAAGAAAAGCATTATAGCATTTTAAATGTTGACGGCGAGGTTCTCAAAGAAGAAGACCTTCCATCCCTCTCAAATGATGAACTATTATATCTTTACAAGACTATGTTATATTCACGTATTATAGATGAAAAAGCATTATCCTATCAAAGACAAGGTAGAATGCTAACCTATGCCCCTAATATAGGTCAGGAGGCTGCTCAAGTAGGTAGTGCCTATGCTATGGAAAAAGAAGACTGGTTAGTTCCTGCATTTAGAGAATTAGGTGCTTGGTTAATAAGAGGGGTTCCTCTCAAGAATATTTATCTATATTGGTACGGTAATGAATGGGGAAGTTATATGCCTGAAGATGTAAAGGTGCTTCCTGTATCTGTGCCTATTGCTTCTCAGTACCAACATGCAGCAGGTATTGGAATGGCTAACAATATTAAGGAAGAAAAAAATGTAGTAGTCACTTATGTTGGGGATGGTGGTACTTCCCATGGAGATTTCCACGAGGCTCTAAACTTTGCTGCTGTATTTAAGGCTCCTGTAGTATTTATAATTCAAAACAATCAATATGCTATTTCAGTTTCTAGGAAACAACAAACCATGAGTAAAACCTTAGCTCAAAAGGCTATTGCTTATGGTATGCCAGGAATTGTTGTAGATGGCAACGATATATTTGCTATGTATTCTGCTACAAAAGAAGCTATTGACAGGGCAAGAAACGGTGAAGGTCCTACTCTAATAGAAGCCTTTACCTATCGTCTAGGTGCTCACACTACTTCTGATGATCCTACCTTATATAGAAAAGATGAAGAAGTACAAGAATGGTGGAAAAAAGACCCAATATTAAGATTTAAAAAATATTTATTGAATAAAAATATATTAACGGAAGAATGGGAAGAAAAAACTAAAAAAGAATTAGAAATTGATGTCATGTCTACCTTCGAAGAAATTGAAAATAAATCTGATACTTTAATTGAAGATATATTTAAATATCACTATGAGACTATGCCTCCGCAGTTAGAGGAACAATTAGAAGATTATAAAGCTTTTTTAGAAGGAGGTAAATAATTATGGCTAACACATTAAATATAGTTCAGGCAGTAAATCAAGCATTGATGAATGAAATGGAAAATGATCCATCCGTAGTTGTTTACGGTGAAGACGTAGGTGTTGAAGGTGGAGTTTTTAGAGCTACTGTTGGACTACAGGAGAAGTTTGGAGTCCAAAGAGCATTTGATGCTCCCCTTGCTGAATCTGCAATTGTAGGAACTGCCATAGGTATGGCAATCAATGGTCTAAAACCTGTTGTGGAACTTCAATTTATGGGATTTTCTTACCCTGCTTTTAACCAGATAATCTCCCATGTTGCTAGAATGCGTAACCGCAGCAGAGGCAGATATACTCTTCCTATGGTAATTCGTGCTCCTTATGGCGGAGGAATTAGGGCATTGGAACATCACTCTGAAAGTACGGAAGCCCTTTATGCCCATATACCTGGACTTAAAGTAGTTATTCCTTCCACTCCTTATGATGCAAAGGGGCTTCTTATAGCGGCAATCAGAGACCCTGACCCTGTTTTGTTCTTAGAGCCAAAGAGAATATACAGAGCATTTAAACAGGAAATCCCAGAGGAAGCTTATGTACTTCCTATTGGAAAAGCAAAGGTTGTAGAGGAAGGTGAAGATGTCACCATTATAACTTGGGGCGCTATGGTAAGAGATGTACAGAAAGCCAGTGAAATGGTTAAATCAAAGGGAATCAACCCTGAAATCATAGATTTAAGAACTATTTCTCCGATGGATAGAGACAGTTTTATTGAATCTGTTAAGAAAACTGGAAGGGCTATAGTAGTTCACGAGGCACCTAAGTCCTTTGGAGCAGGGGCAGAGATTGTATCTATTATCAATGAAAAGGCCTTTTTATATTTGGAAGCCCCACCTACTCGTGTAACTGGATTTGACACTGTATTTCCATTACCAAGGGGAGAAAAACACTATATTCCAACCCCTGAAAGAATTGCAAAAACTATTGAAGACGTAGTTAAGTTTTAGTGGAGGAGGTATATTATGAGATTTGAATTTGAATTCCCGGATATAGGTGAAGGTATAAGAGAAGGTACTCTTATGAAATGGTTAGTCCATGAAGGAGATAATATAGAGGAAGGTCAATCAGTTGCCGAGGTTGAAACAGATAAGGTTACTACAGAAATACCTTCTCCAAGATCAGGCAAAGTCTTAGAATTGAAGTTTCAAGAAGGAGATACCATTGAAGTAGAACAAGTTTTTATTGTAATAGATACTGAAGGTAATTCTCTAGATGTAGTTGAAAAGTCAGAGATCGTAGAAGAAGAAACTGCTGGTGTCGTAGGTGAAGTAATAGCTTCCTCTGAATTAATTCCAGCAAGTACTGAGGGAACAATATCCACTTCTAAAGAATCCCTTCAAAAGAAAAAGGTATTAGCTACTCCTGTGGCACGTGCAATGGCTAAGGATTTAGGTGTTGATATTACAACAGTAGAAGGCACAGGTCCAAATGGTCGAGTGATGAAGGATGATATTAGAAATGCCAAGGAATCTATATCTAATCCTGCACAAGAAACACCTAAGATACAGGAAATCCTATATGATAATGGAGAAAATATCGAAAGAATTCCGCTTACAAGGATTAGAAAGACTATTGCAGAGCAAATGGTAAAATCTAGATTTACAATACCTCATACAACTGCAATGGATGAAATAGATGTTTCCAAACTAGTTGAATTTAGATCTAAATATAAAGATAAATTTAAGTCTGAAGATATTAATTTAACCTATTTACCATTTATTATTAAAGCAGTTATTACAGTTTTAAAGCAGTATCCTGAATTTAATTCTTCCTTTGATGAAGAAAGAGGAGAACTTATTCTAAAACATTTCTATCATATTGGTATAGCTACTGATACTAATAGAGGTCTTATGGTCCCAGTACTTCGAGATGCTGATAAGAAAAGCATAGTAGAAATCGCTAAGGAAATCGAAGACTTAAGTAGTAGGGCTAAAGAAAATAAGATGGAAATTCATGAATTAAAGGGCAGTAGTTTTACCGTGACTAATTACGGTTCTATTGGCGGATTATTTGGTATTCCTATTATCAATTATCCAGAATCGGCTATTTTAGGTATTGGTAAAATCGTTAAAAAGCCTATTGTAAAGGATGATGAAATAGTAATTGCTCATATGCTACCTTTATCCTTATCCTATGATCATAGAATAATTGACGGTGCCAGCGGAGCACGTTTCCTAAATCTGTTGAAAGAATTATTATCTGACCCTGAAATATTACTGATGAAGTCATAGAAAGGTAAAAGGTGATTATATGAATAAATATGATCTTGTTGTTTTGGGTGGAGGCCCTGGAGGTTATGTGGCTGCCATAAAGGCAGCCCAACTAGGGGCTAAGGTAGCTTTAGTTGAAAAAGAAAAATTAGGAGGCGTTTGTCTAAATTGGGGTTGTATACCTACTAAGACGATGTTGAAGACAGCTAAGCTTTATAAGGATATACTAAGAGGAGAGGAATTTGGTATCGTTGGAATTGATACTGACAATATAAAAGTAGATTGGAATTCCCTCCTAAAAAGAAAAGACAAAGTTGTAAATCAATTGGTATCAGGAATATATACTCTTTTTAAGAAAAACAAAATTGACCTTTATGAGGGTATGGGTACTGTGCTAAATAGAAATGAAATTAGAATAAATGATGAAGTCCTCTGGGGGAAAAACCTCATCATAGCTACTGGAGCTAAAGAAAATTTTCCTTCAATAGAAGGATTGGAAGATATGGTTAGGTCTGGAAAAGTTATAAATAGTAAAGGAGCATTAAGTCTTTCAGAGATTCCAAAGGAGTTGGTAGTCGTTGGTGGCGGAGTTATAGCTGTTGAATTTGCCACACTCTTTAACTCCCTAGGTTCTAAGGTAACTCTAATTCAAAGGTCTAGTCGTATACTAACTTCTGTAGAATCTGAAATGGCTCTAACCTTAGAAAAGCATCTTAAAAGAGAAGGCATCAATATATTAACTGACACAAAGTTAAAGTCTATCTCTGAAAATGGAGTTTTATTTGAGCATAAAGGTCAAGATAAAATAGTCAAAGGAGATAAATATCTTGTATCCTTAGGATTGAAACCTCAGCTAAATGGAATAGAAAAACTTAATTTAAAACTGGACTCCAAAGGTTTTGTAGAAACAAATGAAAAGCTGGAAACCAGCTTAGATGGAGTATACGCTATTGGTGATTTAAATGGTAAGTTTGCTTTAGCCCATGTTGCTTCTGCTGAAGGAGTTGTGGCGGCAGAAAATATTATGGGTAAAAAAAGTACAATAAACTATAATATAGTCCCTGCTTGTATCTACACATTCCCTGAATTAGCCAGTGTAGGTCTTACAGAAGAAGAAGCTAAAGCTCAGGGTTATGATGTTATCGTCAGCAAATTCCCATTAGCTGCTAACGGAAAAGCTCTATCTGAAGGAGAAACCTTAGGTTTCGTAAAAATAATAGCCGATAAAAAATACGGTGAAATTCTTGGAACTCATATAATGGCATCTCATGCTACAGATATGATTTCAGAAGCAGTTGTAGCTATGCAAATAGAAGGAACAGTCTATGATATTGCAAAGGCAATACACCCTCACCCCACTCTTTCAGAGATTATGATGGAAGCTGCCCACGGTGCCATAGATAAACCCATTCATATATAGAAACTCCCTTTTGGGAGTTTTTTTATGTCCAATTAAATGTCCAATATAATTATTTTTCTATATCATTAATAATCACCAAATTTTTAAATAGATATATTATATATAACTATTTATATAAATACAAAAGGAGGTATTATTAGTGAAAAAATCTTTATCCAGAATTTTAATTTTCTTATTGATTGGTTTAATAGCCTTTAGCTCCATTGGATGCGGAAAGAAGGAACTAACCATAACAGCAGAGGAAAAGGAACAAGGCTATAGAGCATACAAAGATATGGGGATGAAATTTAAATTATCTGATGTATGGAAGACCTATGATGATAATTTAATGCTTGATGGTCTAGGAGATGAAGAAGATGAAAATAACCCTATATATACTGGTAGAAAATATGGATTTATCTCCAATGAGTTAATCACTGAATATTATGATGTAGCTGAAAATGTTAAAGATCAGGAAGAACAAAATAAAAGATTTTCTGAAATCTTTTCACAAGTTAAAGATATCTTTTCTATAGTTGTATTTAGAAAAGATAAACTTCCAGCAGAAGATAAAATAGCTGAATTAACTGGAATGACTCATAATGAAAAAATCTCAACTATTGCAGATTATATCTTTTATTTCTGCAAGAATGATTATGATGAAGCTGAGCTATCTGAAGAAGCTAAGGTTGGATATAAGGCTTTGTTTGATGATGTAGAAAATGTTAAATCGAGTCTTACAGTTTATAAACCTATGACCCCTCAAGAATCTATAGCTGGTCTGAAAAAAATTGAATTTAATCTTAAGGATTTAGAGGGCAATGATGTAACCCATGAAGTGTTTAAAGATAAAAAGTTGACTATGGTAAATATTTGGGGTACATTCTGTGGACCTTGCATAAGAGAAATGCCAGATCTAACTGCCTTACATGAAGAATTAGAAGATAAAGGCATAGGAATTTTAGGTATTATATCTGATACCCCTAACTCAGAAAATGAAGATGCAGCTAGAAAGATAGTAGCAGATGCAAAAGTTACATTTACAAGTATAATCCCAGATGACAATATGAAAAACACTCTATTATCCAGTATCTCTGGAGTACCTACTTCCTTCTTTGTCGATAGTGATGGAAAAGTGGTAGGCGAGGTAATAACAGGTTCACGAAGCAAGGAAGAATATCTAGAGATAATGTTAGAAGTTCTTGAATCATTAAAATAATAGGACTTCATACATGTAGTTAAATGGAGGAGAAAAAATGAAAGACAATTTATTGCGTAATATCATATTAATTGGTAGCATGGGGTTAATAATTGTAGGTGTCTCAAAGGGAGAAGTTACCACTGTTCTTACTAAAGCTATCAATATATGTCTGGAGTGTATAGGAATTGGCTAATAACAATAAAAATAGGCATATAGTTCAATTATTGAGTACCATTGCTACAAATGGACATATAAAAGGCTTTTTCACTGGAAAATTATATAAAGGAAACCTTAAAAAATTTTGTGTCCCTGGACTAAACTGCTATTCTTGTCCTGGAGCTTTGGGTTCCTGCCCTATTGGATCTATGCAGGCTGTTATTGGAAGTATGAAATATAAATTTTCATACTATGTGCTAGGTATTATGTCTTTGTTTGGAGTATTATTGGGAAGGTTTATATGCGGCTGGCTCTGTCCCTTTGGATTTATAGAAGATTTACTTCATAAAATACCTTCTCCCAAAATTAAAGTTCCTAATAAAGTTCATAATATATTAAAATATCTTAAATATGTGGTGCTACTCTTATTTGTTATAATTCTTCCTTTTGTTTTTCAAGATGAACTTGGCATCAGTGATCCATATTTCTGTAAATATATTTGTCCATCTGGAACTCTTTTTGGAGGTATACCTCTTTTATCACTAAATCCCAGCCTTAGAAGCGGATTAGGCTCTTTATTCATTTTAAAACTATCTATACTTATAGCAATTATCCTTTTATCAATCTTTATATATAGAGTTTTCTGTAAGTATTTATGTCCTTTAGGAGCCTTCTACTCTCTATTTAATCCTATAAGTTTCTATAAGCTTGAAGTGGATAAAGAAAAATGTATAAGCTGTGATATCTGTACCAATACTTGTAAAATGAATGTTGAAGCATATAAAAAACCTAATGATATGGAATGTATCAGATGCAATGACTGCATTAAATCATGTCCTAAGAATGCCATAAGCTGTAAGAAACCCCTCAATAGAAAATAATTGAGGGGTTTCTTATTGGGGAAATTTCAATAAATTCATATATTTACAAACTCTTCCATATCCTATAAACTATAGATAAATACATAAAAGAGGTGATATCTTGAAAAATTTTGAAACCATGTTAAATGAGTATGCAAAGTTATGTGTTAAAGTAGGTATCAATATCCAATCAGGTCAACCTTTAGTTATTAATTCTCCTATTGAAGGTGCTTATTTTGTAAGACTTGTGGCTAAAAATGCCTATGAACTTGGTGCTAGTGAAGTTCATGTTAATTGGAATGATGAAGTACTTACAAAATTAAAGTTTGAAAATGCTCCTATGGAAATATTTGAAAACTTTCCAAAGTGGTATGCTGACGGTTTAGAAGACTATGCTAAGAAAGGTGCAGGTTTCCTCTCTATCTCAGCCCAAGACCCTGAATTACTTAAAGAAATCGACCCTAAAAAAATAGCTGCAAATAATAAATCTTCCTCCATAGCTTTAAAGGAATGGAGAAAATATACAATGAATGATATAAATCCTTGGTGTGTAATATCTATTCCTACAAAGTCTTGGGCAAAAAGAGTATTTCCAGATGTAACTGAAGAAGAAGCTGTAGAAAAATTATGGACAGCTATATTCAATGCTACTCGTATGGATTTAGAAGACCCTATTAAAGCTTGGGAAGATCATATGGATAATTTAAAAGATAAAGTTGACTTCTTAAATGATAAAGAATTTAAAACTTTACATTATACTTCATCTAACGGTACAGATTTGGTTGTAGAATTGCCAGAAGGACATATATGGGCTGGTGGTGGAGCAATAGATTCTAAAAATACTTATTTTGCTCCAAATATGCCTACTGAAGAAGTATTTACTATGCCCCTTAAAACTGGTGTAAATGGTGTAGTATACAGTACAAAGCCTTTAAACTATGCAGGGAATACTATTGATGAATTTAAGCTTACATTTAAGGATGGAAAGGTAGTTGATTTTGACGCTAAAGTTGGTAAGGAAACCCTAAGCATGCTATTGGATATTGACGAAGGTGCAAAGCATTTAGGAGAAGTTGCCTTAGTTCCTTATGACTCTCCAATATCCAATTCTAATATTATCTTTATAAACACTCTATTTGATGAAAATGCTTCCTGCCACTTTGCTTTTGGTAAAGCTTATCCTACCAACATAGTAGGCGGAGAGAAAATGACAGATGAAGAGCTAGAAGCTCACGGAGTAAATAACTCTCTTACTCATGTTGATTTTATGATAGGTTCAAAAGATATGAATATCCTCGGCGAAACTAAGGAGGGAGAGAAAATACAAGTATTTGAAAATGGAAATTGGGCATTTTAATTTAGTGGTAGAGAAATCTTTCCCTGCCATTTTATTTTTATAGAAATTCCATATTTATTATTATATTTTTCCTTTTATGGGTAAGTATATCTTTAAGGATGGTGATATATTTGAAATCTTTAACATCATATAATCTAAAAGGATTAGAGTTAAAAAATCGGATAGTAATGCCCCCAATGTGTATGTACTCCTCTGATGAAAATGGAATGGTTAAGGATTTTCACGAGGTACATTATGTATCTAGGGCAATAGGCGATGTTGGATTAATCATTGTAGAAGCTACTGGTGTTGTTCCAAATGGTAGAATATCTAGCAATGACCTTGGCATCTGGAGTGACGAACATATACTAGGATTAAAATCCTTGGTGGATAAAGTAAAATCTCATGGCAGTAAAATAGCAATACAATTAGCCCATGCAGGAAGAAAATGCACATCAAATGATGAATATATTGTAGCTCCTTCAGCTATTAGGTTTAGTGAGGAATATAGATTACCTCGTGAATTAACTATAGATGAAATAAAGGAATTGGTTTTAGCCTTTAAAGAAGCTGCAAGACGTGCAGATGAAGCTGGTTTTGACAGCATAGAAATTCACGGGGCCCATGGATATCTTATACATGAATTTTTATCACCTATTACCAATAAGAGAACTGATAAATATGGTGGCAGTCTAGAGAATAGAACTAGATTTTTAAAGGAGATATTAGTATCTGTTAAAGAAGTATGGCCTAGAGAAAAACCAATTCTTCTTAGGGTATCTGCTGATGATTATGCAGAAGGCGGAATCAATAAAGAAGAAATGGTTAAAATCATCGATGAAATCAAAGATAATATAGATATGGTCCATGTAAGTACTGGTGGACTCATTAGCGTTAAATTTGATATATTTCCAGGATATCAAGTATCACATGCTGAAACCATAAGGAGAGAATGTAATATACCTACAATTGCAGTAGGACTTATCAATGGATATGACCAAATAGAAGAAATTCTATATAATAATAGGGCTGACTTAGTAGCTATAGGCAGAGGTCTGCTTCGTGATCCACATTTTGTATTGAATATGGCCTATGAAAATAGACTTCCTTTAGAATATCCTCAACAATATGAAAGAGGATATATGTAGTAAAAAAACTGGCAAATTAAATTTGCCAGTTTTTTTACTTATAGCTAACTACTCCTACCCCTTCATCTTCCACTATCTTTTTTAATTCATTTAAATATTCATCTGATGGAGTTTTAAAATATCTTGATGGCTTTTCCTTTCCAAGAGCTTCATATTTTATATCTCCAAATGAATGATATGGCAGAAACTCTATTTTTGGTTCTTTTATACTATTTTTAACAAAAATAGCTGTTCTTCTTATATTATCTTTATCAGAATTTACACCATCTATTACCGGTATACGTACTACTACATCTACATTTAATTCTTTTAACCGTCCTATACTTTTTAATATCTCTTTATTGCTAACTCCAGTGAAAGATTTATGTTTCTCGTCATCCATATGTTTAATATCTATAAATATCAAATTTAACTTCTCTAATATATGTTTTACTTCATCAAAGTCAAAGTAGCCACAGGTTTCAACTGCTAAATCTATAGCTTTATCATAGAGCCTATATACAAGTTCTCTAAGCATATCTACTTGAAGCGTTGCTTCACCTCCAGAAAAGGTAACGCCGCCACCTGAGAATCTATAAAATATTCTTTGCTTTTCTATAATATTTAATATTTCCTCACTACTATAGCAATGAATTAACTCTTCTTCCTGTGAAATCTTATTAAGATTAACATGACTTTCTGGATTAGCACACCATTTACACCTAAGAGGACAACCAGCAAAGAAAATTACTGTTCTGATTCCATTACCATCATTCACAGAAAAATTTTGTGGTTCCATAAAGTATCCTCTAATATTATTCATTTAGTTCACCTCTAACTTGGGATTAAAGACATATGTCCATCTTAAACTAATATTTTTCATGGGCCGTTCTTGCAATTATGGCATCTTGCATTGACCTAGATAAATTGATAAATTGTGTACTATATCCTGCAACTCTAACTAATAAGTCTTTATAGTCCTCTGGCCTTTCTTGAGCTTTACGCAATATTTCAGTAGATATTGTATTAAACTGAACATGAAATGCTCCAAGGGAGAAAAAGGACTGGATCATGGCTCCTAAATTACTTTGACCTCTTTTCGTATTTACCAGTTCCTCATTTAATCTTAAATTCAACAATGTTCCACCAGAGTGAACATCTTGGTTAAGTTTTGCTGCAGAACGCATAGCTGCCAATGGAGTAGATGTATCAGACCCAGCAAATGGTGATACCCCTTCTGATAATGGTTCTTTAGCTTTTCTGCCACATGGAGTTGCCCCAACAACTTTACCAGTTGGTAAATAATTAGAAATTCCCATAAAGGCTGTGTTAAAATTGTTACCATTTATATCTTTATATTTATGTCCTTCCTTGTAATAATGGTTAGCCATCTTGATAGCTATATCGTCTACATAGTCCATATCGTTACCATACTTTGGAACATCTAAGGCTAATTTTCTTAAATCATCATAGCCTTCCCAATTGGCATCAAGTGCATTTATAAGATTTTCCATAGTTGTTACCTTATCTTCAAATACTAGTTTCTTAATAACAGCCAGTGAATTAGAAGTGACTGCAAGACCTATTCCAGTAAGGACCGGTCCTAAATTATATTTTGCCCCTGCATCAACTAAATCCTTGCCTTGCAGTATACATTCTTCTATACAAGATGATAAGAAAGGTCTTGGAACCATTTCCTTATGAAGCTTTTGTGCCAATAAAGTTGCAATAACTGAGTGTTTAATTAAGTTGTCAAACTGCTTATAGAAAGCATCTTCCACTTCTTTATAGGTCTCAAATGTTTTTGGGTCCTTTTCATCTAATCCTATCTTCTCTTTAGTAATCCTGCTTATCCCTTGATTTAATGTAAATTCCAATGCCGCAGTAAAATTAATATTAACTGCTGATGTCCATTCCCCTGTTTTTCTGAAATGCGGAACTACACAGCCGCAGTTATTCCAATCTCTTGCATCTTCTGGCTCATAGCCAGCATTAATGAGCATTTGATAGCCTGCATTATCGCTATGAATAGCTGGAAATCCTGTGCCTTTACTTACTAAATGGGTTACAGCTTCTAGAAACTCACTTGGGCAATCCTGATGAATTCTGACACTAAGTCCAGGCTGGTGAGTCTTTATCCTTTCAGTAGCCTTTAAACTCATATAGGATAAATCATTAGTAGCATCCTTTCCATCTCTTGTTTTTCCGCCAATTGTTAAGTTTTGAAATTGATTGTATCCAGCAAAAAACTCCGCTGTATTGGCTGAAATTGTCCATACCCATTCAGAAAGCTTTATCCAATATGCTTCAATTAGTTCTTGAATCTGATCCTTAGTAATGATCCCTTTCTCTATATCAGATTTATAATAGGGATACATGAACTGGTCAAATCTTCCCACATTAAGAGCCAATGGATTTTCAGATATTATGCCTCCTACTTGTGTAAACCAAATGAATTGAATAGCTTCATAAAAAGTAGTTGGAGGATTTTCTGGTACCTTATTGCATATTTCTGCAATATTTAAAAGTTCTCTTTTTCTTATTTTATCCTTTTCTTCTATTGCCATCTCTTTTGCTTTTTGGGAGTATCTTTTAGCAAGTGTTATAATTCCCTCTGATGTAATAATTATAGATTTATAGAAATCTTTTTTCTTCAAATCTTCAGCGGAGGTATCTGACAGTTTTAATAGATTTTCTTCAGCTTCTTTAATTATTCCACCAAAACCTTTTTTGAATAAAACATCTTGATAATCTGGTGTTATCTCACCAACAGCTTGCCTCCATTTAGAATCATTATCTACAATACCTGTATCAACAACAACTTTTGCAGTTTCTTTAGGCAATTGTGCTAGGAAGGATTCTTCTAATGATTTTCCCTTCCAGTAAGGAAATATTTCTTTTCTGACATATGCCCTTTGCTCATCTGTCATAACATAAGGATCTTGTACTCTTTTATCAAAACTATCCATTTCCTTATCTACCCAAGTCCACGAGAATTCAGGTGTTAAAATTCCACATTTCCTAAATTCACCTATCGCACCTACGATAAGCTCACCCTCAAAGATATTTGTAGCTATTTGTTCGCAAGTATCTCTAAAAGCTTTAGCTCTTCTTATTGGTATTGATTCACCCTCAGTCATTTTGTGTGATTCAGTCCAAATTCTTGCTCTTTCATAAGAAATTGCTGGCTTAGAATTTATATAATTTTGTCTTGCCATTTCAATCCTTTCTGTAACCATATCTATGCTCCCTCCTTTTATTTAATTCTAAATTTTATGTTTTTACATCCTATGTGCGTTATAGCATACCTAATATTTAAAATTTATTCAGAATGATTTAAATCATTCTGAATAAATTTAATACTTAACTATATTCTGAAATATAACTTCCGTATCATATGGATTGCTATATGAATGTTCTACATTAGCTTTAAAGGCTAATGCAGATGGAGCTTTAAGTTCAAATCTCTCATTATCTACGGTTAATAAAAGAGTTCCTTTGGTCACAACAATATATTCATTGATTGAATTCTCATGAGGTGTAGACACATGGTTTGCTCCTGGAAGCAACTTAATATAAAAATACTCAAACCCTGATATAGGATTAAAAGGAAATACATCATACAACATCATTTTCCCATCAGATTCATATACTGGTTCTAAATCATCTAAGGATATTGGCTCATAATCCTTAGTTTCACTGCTTAGCAACTCTGAAAATGAAATCCTTAGACCAGTAGATATCTTCCATAATATTGATATAGTAGGGTTTGATTCTCCTCTTTCAATCTGACCAAGCATAGCCTTACTTACACCAGTCAAATTAGATGTATCTTCTAATGTCAAACCTCTTTCAAATCTCACTCTTTTCAAAACTGTTGATATATTAGATGATGGATCCTTCATATTTTAAAGCCTTTCTACTCAATTAGTTATTATACTTTTAATTATAAGCAATATCCTATGAGGCTTCAATACCAAACTTTAATTTTCTGCCTTCATGCTCTCTACTATAATTTTATCATTGATTCTCTTAAGGGGATATGCTCCTGACAATAAAGCTATAATTGTAGCCCCTACACAAGCAATGGTTATATTCTTCCATGGTATAATCCACTGAAACTCTCGAATCTTCATCAATATATTAAATAATATATATGACAGCCCTGTACCTATAACTCCACCAAATATTGCTGCATATATTCCATAAAAAAGACTTTCAAGTGCTACCATTCTCTTAATTCCAGATTGTGTCATACCTACAGCCTTAATCATTGCAATTTCCTTAGTTCTTAATATAATATTCGTGCTTATGGTATTTATTATATTTATAGAACTGATTAAAGTGATTATGGCCACAAAGCCATATAAAAATATGCTTACTATTATACTTGCTACCCTATTTTCCTTAGCCGACTCTGCATAGTCTATATAATGGAGTCCTGGTGTTGCTTCCTCTAGGTCATCTAAATAAGCTTTTACACTTTCAATACTTCCATTTTCAGCCATTTCAATATACATATTTGTACGATATCTTCCTACCTCAGCATCATCAAAGTCCTCATCATCTGTCTTGAGTAAATTCTCTAATACTGACTCTGTAGTTATTATATTTATACTGCCATTTGGATTATATTCCTTATCTAATATGCCTTTTTCTAATACTCCTACTACTGTTAATTCTTTATAAACAGGTTCTACTCTTTCTTTATTTAAATCATAGGAAGTATAAGGTATCTTATCTCCTACCTTTAATTTATATCCTTCCATCAAAGAATTCCTATCTGTTTTTTGATTATATGCATAGGTACTGTTTATAATCAATACTCCATTTTCTTTATTTAATCTATTTACATCTAAAGTTCCCTCTTTCAAGAGTCCCTTTAAAGTTTCAAAATTTTCATCTCCAATAGTGGATACTTGAACATTATTTATCCTAATTAAGTTATCTCTCTTCTTCTCAAATAAAAATGGAGCCATTTCTATCATCTTTTTACTGATTCTGCTTTCTTCAATTAAGGCCTCCCCGTTATTAAATTTTACTTTATATACTCTTTTTATATCCTTTATATTCCTTAGCTCTGTATATATTTCTTCTGATTTATCATCTATATCCCCGTAAATGGAAAAATCCCCCATATCCTTACTTTCTACAATTCCCATCTTAAACATAAAATCTGAGAAGCTAGAAAACGTAATAAATAAAGATATACTTATAACCATAGAAAATACAGTGATTATAAATCTCTTTCGATTTCTTCTTAGATTTTTATATGCAATTTCTCCTTCTACTCCTAAGATTCTTCTGACAAGTATAGAATTCTGTATTTTTTTAAATTTTTCTTTTTTAAAACTTCCTGTATTTCTAACGGCTTCCAATGCTGATACTTTTCCTGCTCGCCTTGCTGGTCCTATGGCAGATAAAAATACTGTAACCAATCCTGTTATGGTACTAATTAAAAATACAGCTCCTGAAATAGTTATTTTCATATCTTTAAAAAGATATATATCTGATTTTAGCAAGCTAATGATATATAAAACTACTCTCATGGCAAATACTCCTGAGAACAATCCAATAGGGATTCCTATTATGCTAAGTATCAGAGCTTCCTTAAGTACTATTCCTCTAATTTGATTTGGAGTGGCTCCAACTGATCTAAGTAACCCAAATTGAGCTATTCTCTCTAATACAGAAATATTAAAAGCATTGTATATAACCGCTATTGTAGATACTATAATCAACCCTACTACGAAGATCAAAAGAACTACCATTGATCTATCAAAGGTCTGACTCATACTCTCAGCATATAGTCTTAATACCCTATAGTTATATTCAAAGTCCTCTTCTGTCTTTCCCAAATCCTTTGCAATTGATGTTATTTTTTCGTATGCGTCTTTTATATTGGGAATTTTTATATAAGCATTGTAGTTCCCTTCTTCTACTCTACTATCTAGTCCAGTAATACCTTTAGTAACTAAATTTCCCTTCCAAATATATTGAGGTTTTATAAATCCTACAACTGTATATTCCTTTTCTCCTGTTTTCTCAAATGTTTCTTTCCTAACTATTTGCCCATCTTGAGTTTCTTCATCATTCCCTATTATCCTATTACCCATAGTTAATTTTATCTTATCCCCTAGTTTTACCTCTTTATCAAAGTAACTAGCCATCCAATACTCTATAGCTATTTCATCTGGAGCTTTGGGGATTCTTCCTTCCTTGAGATTAAAGGGGAGCATTTCTATAGCCTCTTCTTCAAGTCCTTCTATCTCTATATATCTATATGGAATATCCCATCTATACTCTTCCTTTTCTTCTTCTGTAGTCTCTTTGACTATAGCTGCACCTTCAAGTTTGCCAACCCCTACTTCCGATACTCCTACATGATTAGTCATCTTGTTTATATTGTCCTTATCCATTTCAGCAAATTTAGCATGATAAGAACCATTTTCTCTTATTGCCTCTGTAATCAATGCTCCTCTAGCAGATACAATTATAGTACCTATTGCTGAAACAAGTGCTACAGATAAAATTATTCCTAATATAGTAAGGAGTGTCCTATTTCTCTGCCCTTTCAAATATCTGTAGGTGATTTCTTTATAGGATCTCACTATTAATCACCTCATCTTTTATGATATTACCATCTCCTATAGTTATTATCCTATCAGCTTGAGATGCAATATTTAAATCATGTGTAATGAGTATTAATGTTTGATTATATTTTCTTACAGATATTTTAAGTAAATCTATTATTTCCTTACTATTTTTACTATCTAAATTTCCTGTAGGCTCATCTGCTAATACTATGGATGGGCTATAGGCCAAAGCCCTGCCTATGGAAACTCTTTGCTGTTGTCCTCCTGAAAGTTCATTTGGCAAATGATGTCTTCTGTCTTGCAATCCAAGAATATTTACTAATTCTTCAAAATGATCTTTATTTACTTTCTTCGTATCTAAAAGTAAAGGCAATAACATATTTTCTTCTGCTGTGAGAACTGGAACTAGATTATAGAATTGAAAGATAAAGCCTACCTTCCTTCTTCTAAATATGGCTAATTCCTTTTCTGAAAGACCATATATATCTACTCCATCTATATAAACCTTTCCACTTGTTGGCTTATCTACTCCTCCTAGCAGATGTAATAATGTAGATTTTCCAGAGCCACTAGCTCCTACTACTGCTACAAACTCTCCTTGCTTTATAGTTAGATTAATGTTTTTTAAAGCTTCTACTTTGGTATTTCCTGTACCGTAGAATTTACATAAATCAACAACCTTCACTACATCCATATTTACTTCCTCCTATCCATTTTTCTAACTATATTATATAATGTCAACCTTACATCTTGATGAATAAAAGGATTACAATTTAGTAAGAAAAGCAAGAGTAGAACTTTTCTATTCATTATAAGAAAGGCTTCTATAAACAATTCAAGAGTAGCCTTTCTTGAAACTCATTTACGAAAAGTTCCTAAAATATAAAAGATAAGAAGTAGAACTTTTCTATTCGTTATAAGATTAAATTACTCCTTTTAAAAAAGTCATTGTAAATTCTGTTCCTTCATTTTTCTTACTCTTTACAGAAATAGTACCATCTTGAGATTCTACTATTAGTTTCGCTAGATTCAGCCCTATCCCTATACTTTCTGGTTTAACCTCGGAACTTACTTTATAGAATCTCTCAAATATATGTGGTAAATGTTTTTCATCTATACCTTCACCGTTGTCCCTTACAATAATGCTGCTAAATAATGGTGTCTCTTCTAGACTAATATTAATCTTTCCTTTACTATGCTCTATAGCATTCTTTATTATATTTATTAAAGCTTCCCCTGTCCACTCTTTATCTCCATAGAAACTTGCATTTTCATCTCCTTCTATTTCTAAAGCCTGATTTTCTAGTCTATGATTCAATGCAGATAAAGCTATATTGAGTATATCTTTTAATAGAACCTTTTCCTTCTTAAACTCGATTGCTCCTGCTTCTATTCTAGCTACCTTTAATAAATTGATTGTAAGCCATTCCATCCTCTCTAACTGAGACTTTTCCTTTTCCAGGAAATTTTGCTTCATATTTAGATCCATATTTTTATCTTCTAATAGAAGATCATTTATTACAATTAAAGAAGACAATGGTGTTTTAAGCTGATGAGAGATATCTGATATCATATTTCTTAAGAATACTTTTTCTCTTTTCAATACACTTAAACTATTTTCTAGTCTATTTGCCATTTGATTAAATTGATGGTTTAGTATATTAAAATCCCCTTCTCCTTCCTCAGTTAAATAAACTCCAAAATCCCCCTCTACTACTTTTTCCGATGCAGTATATATATCCTGCACTTTTTTATATATCTTCTTATATTCTCCCTTAAGCATAAAACCTAGAGGAATTATAAAAGAAAGAACTATTATAGATATAAGTATTTGCATCTTGTTACCCTTTAATATGGGCTGAAAGGATTTATCTAACTCCTCATAATAGCCATATAATTTTAATATTTCCTGTCCAATTAGTATATTTTCTTCTGAAACTTCCTTAGTTATATAGGGAATTATATCATCCTTTAATTCAGGATGATTTTTTATTATATTTCCAACTAAAGCCATATCTCTTTCTATTATCTTCTTATTTATATTATCTATAAATATATTTACAACAAAAAAACCTATCACAGCAAATACTATCTGTAATATTATGAGTTTCAATATCATAGATTTAAACTCTTCATTCCGAAACATATACTACCCCCTTACATCTACATCCCATCTATATCCGACACCTCTTACAGTTTTTATATATACAGGATTAGATGAATCTTCTTCTATTTTTTCTCTAAGTCTTCTTATATATACTGATAATGAATTATCATCTACAAACTCTCCATCTACATCCCATAGACTTTCTAATATCTTTGTCCTAGATAATACTTGACGGGAATTATTCATTAGAATATTTAACAACTTATATTCTGAGGGGGTTAGTTGAATCAATTCTCCTTTGATATATGCCTTATATTCTATTAAATTCAACCTAATATCTCCAGATATAAGAATATCCCTTTGAGTGACATTAGATGCCCTCCTAAGCACTGCCTTAATTCTAGAAATCAGCTCCTTTATTCTAAATGGCTTAGTTATATAGTCATCTCCACCAATATCTAATCCCATTACTATATTGACTTCTTCATCTTGAGCTGTCAAAAATATAACCGGTGTTGTTTTATCTTTTCTTATATATTTACATAGTTCAAAACCATTTCCATCTGGTAATCCAATATCCAGTATTATTAAATCATAGCCTATTTTATCTACTAATTCTTTTCCTTTAGAAAATGTATTTGCCACATCTGCTGCATATCCTTCATTTTTCAAAGTATATTCTATCCCCATGGCTAAGGTAGCGTCATCTTCTACTAAAAGTATCTTTATCATATAAGCACCCCTTTCGTTACTAATATTATAGCAAAATATTAATAATTTCCTAATTAACTTTAATTCATTGAAGCAAATTGCATTTATTGATTTTTTGAATTATAATTATATCATTAACTAATCTAATAAAATATAGTGATGTGATATAATATGATGAATTTTATTTTAAAATATTTATGGTTCTTTATTATTTATGCTTTCTTAGGCTGGTGTGTAGAAGTTGCTTATCATGTAGTGACCTCTGGGAAATTTGTTAATAGAGGCTTTCTAAATGGTCCTGTATGTCCAATTTATGGCTTCGGTATGATAATATTGATATTTTGCTTAGAAGACCTATCAAAAAACTTCTTTCTATTATTTTTAGGTGCATTTTTGCTTACATCGACTTTGGAACTCGTTACAGGATTTATACTTGAAAAAGTATTTAATGATAAGTGGTGGGACTATAACGATATGCCTTTTAATATAAGAGGTTATGTATGTCTCTCCTTTTCGATTATATGGGGTCTTGCCGGAGTCTTTATGATAGATATAATTCATCCGTCAATTTCAAAGCTTGTATCTATCTTCAATAGTAATATTGGTAATATTATATTGATTATACTTTTGGCATATTTTATAGCAGATTTTTTTATAACAATTTTAGGTATCATGAAAATAAAAAAACATATGCGTATACTTGAAGAAATAGCTGAAAAATTAAGATCTTATTCAGAAGATGTAGGTGAGAATATTTATAAAGGTATGACATTAGCAATTAAAACTAAAGATAACATGAAAAATAGACTTGCAGAACAGAAGTCGGATTTTAAAGATATTATAGATGAAAGAAAGCTACATATTGAAGAATTAAAGACAAAATATGAAAAATTGTCAAAAGAAAAAGGATTTATCCATAGGCGTTTAGAAAAGGCTTTTCCTAATATTAAGAAAAAGCTTTCTGAGTTAGATCATAACAAAAAAGATAAATAAAACAACCTATTTTACAAGCAGAGGACAGTATTCTTACTATCCTCTATTTTATTTTTTTGGAGGTGTTTGTTAAATTTTATCGGAATATTGAATAATAATAAAACTGTGATATAGTATAATAAAGTTAATTATATAGAAATGAAGGGACGATAAAAATGAGAATCGGTATTGATGTAGGTTCTACAACATTAAAGTGTATTGTATTAGATGAATATGACAATATAGTTTTTAGTTCCTATGAGCGTCATTATTCTCAGATTACTAAAAAAACTAAAGAATTGCTAGAAAGAATTATGGAAGAATGTCAATGTGATGAATATGTTAATCTATCTATCTCAGGTTCTGCTGGTATGGGATTTGCCGATAGATGTAAAATCCCCTTTGTTCAAGAAGTATATGCAACACGTATAGCAGTGGGAAAATTGATACCAGAGGCAGATGTAGTTATTGAATTAGGAGGAGAAGATGCAAAAATACTATTCTTAACCAACGGATTAGAAGTTCGTATGAATGGCTCCTGTGCTGGTGGTACAGGGGCATTTATTGACCAAATGGCAACTTTACTTAACATCACTCCTAGTGAGATGAATGATTTAGCTAAATCTTATGATAAGTTATATACAATTGCCTCAAGATGTGGGGTATTTGCGAAATCAGATATTCAGCCCCTCTTAAATCAGGGAGCTAAGAAAAATGATGTTGCTGCTAGTATCTTTTATGCTGTTGTAAATCAAACCATAGCAGGATTAGCTCAAGGTAGAGAATTATTAGGTAATGTTGTATATCTTGGAGGACCACTTACCTTTTTATCAGAGCTTAGAAGAAGCTTTGATAAAACTCTTGATACAAAAGGTATCTGTCCAGAGTACTCCTTATATTTTGTTGCCCTAGGTGCTGCCTTTATGTCTGAATCCCAAAAAGTAAATCTAAAATCTACCATAGCTATGATTGAAAATCAAAATAGTGATGGAGATTTCGCTCATACTTCTCCATTATTTCATAGTGTAGAAGAATATAATAATTTTATTTCTAGACACAATGAGGAAAAAGTAATATATTCAAATCCTAATGAATACAATGGAAATGCATATCTTGGTATCGATGCAGGTTCCACTACAATAAAGATGGTAATTATTGATGATGAGGAAAATATTCTAAATTCAGTTTATCTTCTCAACAAAGGAAACCCTGTGTCTATTGTAAAGGACTTTCTACAAGACTTTTATAATAAATTTCCAAATATCACCATAAGGTCTAGTACAGTAACTGGATATGGCGAAGAAATACTAAAAAACGCCTTTCAAATAGACTATGGTATTGTAGAAACTATTGCACATTTTACTGGCGCTAAGAAATTTAGGCCTAATGTGGACTTTATAATAGATATAGGTGGACAAGATATTAAATGCTTTAAGATAAAAAATGGTGTTATTGATAATATATTTTTGAATGAGGCTTGTTCCTCTGGCTGTGGTTCATTTTTACAAACCTTTGCCGGAGCCTTGAATTATACCATTGAAGACTTTGCCAACCTAGGAAACTTTGCTTCAAATCCTGTAGACTTAGGATCACGTTGCACAGTTTTTATGAATTCTTCTGTCAAGCAAGCTCAAAAAGATGGAGCTACCATTGAAGATATATCAGCAGGTTTATCAGCTTCAGTAGTTAAGAATGCGCTATATAAAGTGATTAGAGTTACATCTAGAGAGGGTTTGGGTAAGAATATTGTAGTTCAGGGTGGCACATTTTTGAATAATGCTGTACTTCGTGCTTTTGAAATGGAATTAGGGCAGGAAGTTATTCGACCAAATATCGCAGGTTTAATGGGAGCCTATGGTGCAGCCCTTTATGCAAAATCTAATGCTAAGGATATTTCTACTATTCTATCAAAGGATAAACTGATATCTTTCTCTCATGAAGTACAAGGCTCTACTTGTGGACTTTGCAGCAATAATTGCAGATTGACTATTAACACATTTGATGATGGCAGAAAGTTTATTAGCGGTAATCGATGCGAAAAACCCCTAGCTAAGAAAGAAGGTAGAAAACAATTAAGTATATATGATTATAAGCTAAAACTCTTAAATAACTATCAGCCTATTAAGGGAAAACGAGGCAGAATAGGGATACCCATGGTATTAAATATGTATGAATTATTACCTTTCTGGCATAAATTCTTTACAGAATTAGGATTCGAAGTAATCATTTCTCCTAAATCCAATAGAGATTTATATCTAAAAGGTCAACATACTATTCCTTCTGATACCATTTGTTATCCAGCAAAACTCGTTCATGGACATATTGAATCCTTAATAGATGGAGAGGTTGATAATATATTCTATCCATGTATGAGTTATAATTTAGATGAGGGATTAGGAGATAACCATTATAACTGCCCCGTGGTTGCATACTATCCTGAAGTGGTAGCCGCAAATGTCCCGCAAATTAAAAATATTAACTTTATCTATGATTATATTGGTCTTCACAGACCTAAGGATTTTATAAAGAAAATCCATGGAATTTTAGGCAGAAGTTTTAAGGATATTACTTTAGAAGAAGTAAAGCTGGCTTCTAACAAGGCCTATGAAGAATACTATTCTTATTTAGAAAGAGTTCAAGCCATGGGCAAACATTATATAGATTATGCAAATAAAAATAATCTACCCATTATCGTTTTGGCAGGTCGTCCTTACCATGTAGATCCTGAAATAAATAATGGAATAGATAAATTAATATGCCAATTAGGTGCTATAGTTATATCTGAGGATGTTATTAGCGGAAATACATCCAAATTTCCAACTTCAGTTTTAAATCAATGGACCTATCACGCTAGGCTATATGCTGCTGCTAAATATATTGGAGATAAAGATAATATGAATTTAGTACAATTAGTTTCTTTTGGATGCGGTTTAGATGCAGTCACTACAGATGAAGTTAGTGAGATATTAGAAAATGAAGGAAAAATCTATACTCAAATAAAAATAGACGAAATAACAAATCTTGGAGCTGTAAAAATTAGACTTCGCAGTCTAATGGAAGCTCTCAACCAATGAAAGGAGTCATGGTAATATGACAACAGATCATATTAATATAGAGGATTCAAATGTCGTATTTACTAAAGAAATGAAAAAAGATTATACTATTTTAATTCCAGATATGTCTTCAATCCATTTTTCTCTTTTTAAAAATGTATTTGAACAGTATGGATATAAAGTAGAAATACTTAAAAATGAAGGCTCTTCTGTAGTAAACGAGGGATTAAAATATGTTCACAATGACATCTGTTACCCTGCATTACTTGTTATTGGTCAAATGATAGATGCCCTAAATAGTGGTAAATATGATTTAAATAAGGTGGCCCTCATTATTAGCCAAACGGGCGGAGGATGCAGGGCTTCCAACTATATACATTTACTTAAAAAAGCTTTAAAAAAAGCTGGATATAGTAATATCCCCATTATCTCCTTCAATGTTAAGGGACTTGAAAAGAATAGTGGATTTAAACTTACTTTACCTTTGATTAACAAACTATTAGTAGCATTAACCTATGGTGATATGTTGATGCTTTTAAAAAATCAAGTTAAGCCCTATGAAATCTTTAAGGGTAGTAGTGAGAATCTGGTAGATTTTTGGATTAATCATTTGGGAAGACAGTTTGAACATGACAAAGGATATAAAATAAAAGAAATAAATAGAAACTTAGAAAGAATAGTAAAATCCTTTGGAGAGATTCCAGTTTTCAACGAGAAAAAAATAAAAGTAGGAATCGTTGGGGAAATTTATGTAAAATACTCAAAGTTAGGCAATAACCATCTAGAAGATTTTCTCATAAGTGAAGATTGTGAAATCATGGTTCCTGGTATTATGGGGTTTGCAATGTATACTGTAGATAATTCTATGGTAGATGTTGATATCTATGGTGGAAGTAAGATTAAAAGGACCAGTGCCTCATTAATAATGAAGTACCTTAGAATGTACGAAAATATGATTATCAAAGCAGTGAAAAAATATAGTAATTTTACTCCACCCTCTTCATTTGAACATTTAAAGTCCTTATCTGCCGATATCATAAATGAAGGTTGTAAAATGGGAGAAGGTTGGGTATTAACTGCTGAGATGGTTGATTTAGTTAAAATGGGATATGAAAATATCGTATGCACTCAACCTTTTGGATGTTTGCCTAATCATATAGTAGGAAAAGGAATGATACGTAAAATTAGAGACATCTGCCCTAGTGCAAATATAGTCCCTATTGATTATGACCCGGGGGCTACTAAGGTCAATCAAGAAAATAGGATTAAGTTAATGCTCTCTGTTGCCAGAGAAAATCAGGAACTAAATAATCCTACTAAGGACTGTGAAGTAGCAGATATGAAAGAAGATTCTTTAGGGGTTAAAGGTTATAAAATTGGAAAACATTTGAAGGCAGGAAATTAATATAGCAACACAGGAAACATTTTTGCTCTATCCCTATGCTAAACTTATATTACCCTAGGGCAGAGAGGAGAATAGCCATGACCACTATTCAACTGCTTCAAAAATCAATTGACTATATTGAAGAGAATCTAAAATCTGAACTTTCATTATCAGAGCTTGCAGAAATCTCAGGATTTTCAACATTTCATTTCTGTCGTATTTTTTCTAACTATGTAGGTATGCCTGTAGCTGCTTTTATTACTAAGCGTAGGCTTTACCATGGAATTTATGAGATTCAAATCGGCAAAAAAACAATTGATATAGCTCTTTTATATGGTTTTAATACCTATGCAGGATTTTTTAAAGCATTCAAGCGTGAATTTGGCTGCTCTCCTACAAAATATTTAAAATTAAATACTGCTAAAAAACCAATGGCAGTAAATTTAATTAGGGAGGCAAAAATTATGCTAACACAGAGAGAAATAAAACAGATATTGTCAAATTGGAATTTAGACTCAAATTTAGAAATAGAAGATACCTTTACTTTAGGTGGTACAGCTAAATCTGATAATACATGGTTAATTAATGGAAAATATATCTTCAAAACAGGAAAAAATATTGCAGGTTTAAAAACACATATCGCCATTTCAAAGGAACTAGAAAAATCTGGAGTCCTTGCAGCAACTCCTATTAAAACCATTGAGGATGAGGATTTCATTATTAAAGATGACAAATACTTTTGTCTTACCAATCATATCAAGGGGAAATTTTTAACACCTGAAGAACGTTATGCAGGGAATAGAATTGAAATAGGAAAAAAATATGGTGAAGCCATTGGTAATCTACACAAAATCCTTAAAAAACAAGATAAAAATTTAGAAGTTAATGACAATAATCTCCTAAAAACTGTATTAGGCTGGGCATTGCCCCAGACAAAAATAACTATGGAACAATGGGGTTGTCCATTACCCGATAGATTCTATGAGGATTTTACTGAAAACTTTAGTAAGCTTTATAATGAACTACCACGACATATAATTCATCGTGATCCTAATCCGTCAAATATTATGTTTCATAATGATGAAGTAAGTGGCTTTATTGATTTTGAAATCAGCGAGAGAAATGTAAGGATCTTTGATCCTTGTTACTGTGCAACAGGAATCTTAGCTGAAGCTACTACAATTGCTGATAGGTTTGAAAAATGGGATGAAATATTAAAGGGAATAATTACTGGATATGATACTATCTGTAAATTGACAGAAGCCGAAAAACTTGCAATTCCTTATGTAATCTATTCCATTCAAATGATTTTTATTGCCTGGTTAGATGGAAAAGAGGAACTTAAGAATCTTGCAATGCAAAATAGGAAGATGCTTATCTGGATATGGGAAAATAAAGATAAGTGTTTTGAAAGCCTATAAAATATAAAGTCTGACAGAAAATTTCTGTCAGACTTTATTTAATTGGTTATTCTTGTCTTTTTTAATGCTGTATATAATACTACTGCTGTAACTGCCCCAAGCAAGCCTTGCATTAAATTACCCGGTATAGATGCTAATGCTGCCTTCGCTCCATACATAAATATTTCTGCAAAATAATACCCAAATGCCATAAATACTCCGCCAATAACTGTGGCTATAATCGGTGTTCTTTCCCCTAGTTTAGTCTCAAGTATTTTTCCTGCTATATAACCCTCTAACCCTTTTACTATAAAAGTAATAGGAGCATAATGAGTGTATCCTAATAATATATCTGCTAAGGCTGATCCTAACCCTCCTACTAAGAATCCACCTTTTCTTCCTAGCATTATAGCTGCCAAAAATACCACCATATCCCCCAAATTTAAATATCCATTTGTTCCTATAGTAGGTATATGAATTACCATAGTCATCACAGTTGTTAGAGCCATAAGCACAGCTATTCTTGTTATCATTTTAGTATCCATATCTTTCATTTTTAATCTCTCCCCTTTCACTGTATGGGTACAATATTTTTGAACTTATGTAGTGTCTGTATATATAGAATAACACTTCCACTACACTTTTTCAATAGTTTTTTAGAGCAATTGAAATATTTATTTTCTTTATTAATTTAAGATTAAAAGTATAGACTATATCTGAAAATTATATGATATTATATATCTATATTAAAGGAAAAGGAATGATCCTATGTTGCAAAACTTATATGAATCAAAAAGAGAGTACTTTGATAATGGAAACACTAGAAGCTATGAATTTAGAATAACTGGGCTTAAAAAACTTAGAAACATAATAGAGAAAAATGAAGAGAATATAATTAATGCTCTGACATTAGATCTAGGTAAACCTATATTTGAGTCCTATACTGCTGAAATAGGTGTTGTATATCAAGAACTAAATCATGCAATAAAAAACTTAAGGTATTGGATGAAGCCTAAAAAAGTTCCTACCCCAATTTATCTACAGCCAGCTAATAGCTTTATCTATCCAGAACCTAAAGGAGTAGTGTTGATAATCAGCCCGTGGAATTATCCATTTCAATTGGCCATATCACCTTTAATAGGTGCTATTGCCGCAGGAAACTGTGCTATTTTGAAGCCATCAAATCAATCAAAGGAAACTGAGAAAATAATTTCACAAATAATCCGTGAGGCCTTTTCTGATAATTATATTAGTGTAGTAAAAGGGCCAGGTTCTGAAGCTGTTACACCTTTAATAGAGAATTATAGATTTGATCATATATTCTTCACCGGAAGTGTTAATGTAGGCAAGAAAATATTGGAACTATCGGCAAAACATTTAACACCTGTGACATTAGAATTAGGTGGGAAATCGCCAACCATAGTTTACAAAGACGCAGATATAGATATTGCAGCTAAAAGAATTACTTGGGCAAAATTTTATAATGCAGGCCAAACCTGTGTAGCACCTGATTACCTTTTAGTACATGAATCTAAAAAAGAAACTTTAATTAATAGTATAAAGCTATATATCAAAAATTATTATGGCGATAATGCTAAAGAATCTGAAAATCTAGGTAGAATAATCAATGAAAAGAGATTCCATAGACTTATATCTTTATTAGAAGGATGTAATATTCTAGAAGGTGGAGTTTATAATAAAGAGGATAGATTCATTGCCCCTACATTAGTTGATGGAATAGATATGAATCATCCAATTATGCAGGAAGAAATATTTGGTCCAATACTTCCTATATTAACATATAATCATATTTCAGAAGTTTTGGATATAGTTAGGATAAATCATTATCCTTTAGCTTTATATCTTTTTACAAGAGATAAGTCTATTGAGGACTATATTATTGAAAATATCCAATTTGGCGGAGGATGTATTAACCACGCAATATCACATGTTGCGAACTCTCATCTTCCATTTGGAGGAATTGGTTTCAGCGGTATGGGAAGGTATCACTCAAAATACACCTTTGATACTTTTTCCCATGAAAAAAGTATATTTAAATCTAATGGAAGACTTGATAGCAATATACTATACCCTCCTTACAATGAGAAAAATTTAAGATTGGCTAAGAAATTTTTATAGCCAATCTTTTTTTCTAAAAAATCTTAACATTAATATAATAATTATAATGCTTATTATCCAAAAGCTAAAATATCCATATTTCCAATTTAATTCTGGTAAGTATCTAAAGTTCATACCATATACTCCTGCAAGAAATGTTAAGGGTATAAATATGGTTGAGAATATAGTAAGAACCTTCATCACTTCATTTGTTTTATTTCCTATGCTGGAAAGATAAGTATCTAGCATACCACTGCATATATCTCTATATGTTTCTATAATATCTATCATTTGGATTACATGATCGTAAACATCTCTTAAATAGTAAATTGTTTTACCATCTATTAAATCATAATCATTTTTAGATAAGCTGCTGATTACATTCCTCATAGGCCAAAGCGAATTTCTAATGTAAATCAAATCCCTCTTCAAGGTATAAATCTTCTGGAGTATCTCCTTTTTAGGATTTAATAGTAGCTCATCTTCTACAGTATCTATCTTTTCTCCTATATCCTCTACTATCAAAAAATAATTATCTACTATTGCATCAAGTAATCCATATAATAAATCATCTGCTCCGTTTTTCCTTATATTAGTACCTTCCTTTAATCGACACAAGATACCATCAAATAGCTCTGTTTCTAACTCTTGAAAAGATATAAGTTTATCTTTGAACAATATAAATGATATTTGCTCTGTTTCCAATTCCTCTTCTTCATTAAAATACATTAACTTAGTGACTAAAAATATATAATCATCATAATCCTCCATTTTTGGATTTTGAGATGTATTTAATATATCTTCTATTACTAGTGGATGTACCTTTAGTGATTGGCATATTTTATTTACTAAATTTGTATCGTGGATTCCTATTATATCTAACCATTTCACTTTATCATCCGTATCATTTATATCATTTATAAACTTACTTAAATCATTTATTTCTTTTCTTTCAAGTTCTAGGTTATTATATTTTGTATATGTAATTTTAATATTTTCTACCTTTTTCTCTCCTACATGTATCAGAGAACCTAGAGGCGTATTTACTATTTTAGCTATATTTTTACTTTCCTTAGTCATTTTACTCACCTCAGTATATTTCTATATATTATACCCTAAAAAAATCATACTTCATACCAAATATAATAATGAGCCAGAGAATAATCCCTGACTCATTGGTTAGTGTGAAGCAAAAGGAACCGTCCCTCTTGCATTTTCTATTTTTATATTTAACTCTTGTCTCTCTTCTCTGATTAACATATATGACGCAATACTTGCTAAAATATCTGATATTGGATAAGCTAACCAAACTCCCATAGCTCCTAAATGAAATACTTTCACTAATATAACAGATATCGGTATGGTTAAAATTAGCTGCTTAGATATTGATAAAAATATTGATGTCTTTGCCTTTCCAAGGGCTTGAAAATAAAATATAGATACATAATAAATACTAGCCATCGGAAGTGCTGCCACCACTATTCTAAATGCTTTTACTGATTCAGATATTATCTCAGGCTCCTTCACAAATATAGATATTAATTGTGGAGTATAAATCATAGCAATTAACCACATTATCATAGATGTAAGAAAGGCATATATGCTAGTTTTTTGCATTACTGTTTTTAATCTCTTATAATTCTTAGCCCCTACATTAAATGCGGCTATTGGCTGCATAGCTGAAGCTATTCCAAACATTGTTATAAACAGGAACATATATACCTTAGATATAACCCCAAGTACTATGATTCCATTATCTCCTGCTGTATTAAGTAACAAATGGTTGCGTACTGCCATTAGTACTCCATCTTCTGATTCTATAATAAATGCAGATAAACCTACTAATATAATTGCTTTTATTAGCCTTTTATCAAATTCAAAACCTGATGGTATTTTAAATTCTTTCTTTACCTTTGAATAATTATAATAAGCATAGCTAAATCCAATTATCTGAGAAACCGTTGTAGCTATGGCTGCCCCTTTAACTCCTATTTTAAATTCTACAACTAAAATATAGTCAAGGATTATATTAATTATAGCTCCTATACTGGTGCTTATTATTGAAACTTTATTATTCCCTACAGATATCATTATATTAGATATAAATGTTGTTAAACTTAAAAACGTAGATCCAAATATTATTATATCTAAATAATCCTTCGCATAAGGTAATGTCTGATGACTAGCACCAAGACCTAAAAGTATCTTCTCTGAGAATATATATATAATAGCCGTAATAGATACCATCAATAAGAAGGATAAAGAAAAACCATTTCTAACAATTTTTCTAGATTGATCCATATTATTTTGTCCGTTAGATCTAGAAAATGCTGTTGATGTTCCTACAGCTATCATTACACTCAATGCAATTATTATCCTTTGTATGGGAAATACTAGTACTAATCCTCCTATTCCATATCCCCCTACAGTTCTTCCCACAAATAGCGTATCCACCATATTATATAGTTCTGATACTAAGAAAGAAATTATTATTGGAATAGAAAATCTAAGTAGTAGTTTACCAATCTTTTCCTCTCCGAATAATTTATTGTTTTTACCCATAATAAAACCTCCATTTATCTTACCTTATTATGTTAACATAAATGGAGGTTCCTTTTCATTCACTTGTTTATCCTCTATCTTGGATTGTTTTTGGCTTTTTGAATAAACAAGATTTTCAAAAACCTTAAGATAATCCAAAAATTTATGAATTTAGTACATTATTTAGTACAAAAAGCACAGTTCCATATGGTTTTATAGTAGCGACTGTATTATATACTGTAGATTTTTTTCCATAATAGAAAGATACATTAGGATGTACATATTCCTTTAGTAATTCCCAATTATCATTATCTAATCTTTCTGGTCTATTTAAACCAACCCATTTATCATATACTGAGCCAAATCCCTTATCTAATACATATTTAGTGACTTGAAAATCTGATTCCATATTTAGTATATTCAATGAGATTTTTCGCTCTTTAATTTTATCCATAGGAAAGCTATCATATATTACCTTTTCATCTATTTCTACAGGATTAAAAAGCATTATCTGATATCCATACTCTGATTTTGTAACTATATAACCTTCCCCCCTATCTATTACTCTATCTCCTAAAAGAGATAATAACATATAAGCATAATAGGAAGGCTTCTTTAAGTAGTTAGATGTAAATATACCATTTCCACCGAAGAAGGTATCATTGTTTAATATGGTTTCCTTAGATATTTCATCTACCATGTTTAATACAACTCTATTATTCAAATGAATATAATTATATAGTACATAAGGTACCATAGAAATCGTATCCTGCATTCCACTAATTTTCTTCTTTGGGAAATATGGCTCTAAATCTTCTATCCCCATACTTAACCATTTCTCCACATCTTCATCATAGAGATTAGAAAAATGATTTATAAAATCATTAATTATATATTCTTCAACATTTTCACTAATGATTATCGGGATAAGATTCTGATCTCTTAAAAAATCTAATATATTTTCAACTCTAGTCCAGTTAATAAACTTATGATTCTTATCTCTATAAATATCCATATCCTCAGAGAAAAGTTTATTGACTATGCAGTATTTAAATTTTATCTCCCTTTGTATTTCCTCTAGAATTCTTCTATTTTCCTCCTCAAGAAGAAGATAAATATCCCCCAAATCTATTATATCTGGTTTCCTATATTCATCTATAATATCTTTATTCAAGTCTATATCAATCTTTATAATTCTATTATCATAATCATACCTTTCATAATCTTCAATGTGGTTAGTAAGATAAGGCATGGCTTCTCTAATATTAAAGTATTTAACCTTTGTCATCTTCTCAAGTTCTTTTTCGCTTACTTTATATTTCTTCCTATACTGCATAGGTGTGCAATTATAATGAAGCTTAAAATGTTTGTTATAATATCTTACATGGGAGAATCCTACTTCTTCTGATATTTCTGATATATTTCTATCTGAATCTAAAAGTAGTTTTGTAGATTCTTCTACCCTTATTTGATTTAAATACTCATTAAATCCATGACCTAATATATCCTTGATTTTATAAGATAAATACTGAGAGCTGAGAAACTCCTTGTCTGCTATTTCCTGCAAACTTACCTTATTCATATAGTTATTACTTAAATATTTAACTATTCTATGATATCTCTCTAACTGTTCGTCATCCTCTTCTAAGCCTTCTCCTTCATAGAAAAGGTAGTGAAAGTTATTTAATAGATGATACATCATATCTAATAAATATTCTTCTATCTTATCTTCATAATCATCTATTTTAGATATTGCTTCGTAAAGAAGTATCGAAATATACTTTCTTAACTCATGATATTTTTCATCTTCTTGGGGTTTTCCCTCTGAGGAATCTGTATAAAAGAATACTTCCTTGGCATCATCATAATATCTTTCAAAAAAATTAGGGTCGATATTGAGTACAAGGACTAAATTATCTGGATCATTGGACTTTATACTATACACTTCATTGACATTGATTATCTCTATTTCTCTTTCATTTAATGTATATATTTCATTTTCTACACCTACATCTATAGTGCCTTTCAGAACAAACAAAATTTGAATGGAATCCTGCCAATGGATTGGGTATTCCATGATATTGGCTAAAAATATATTTATAGGTAAATCCTTCATATATTCCACATGTACTTTTCTCATATTAAATCCCCTTCATTATCCCAATCTAATGTGTATTATTAGAAGAGTTTAATAAACGCCTTTACTATTTAAATAGTTTTTATATTTCATATCTGTAACAAGAATATGATTTTCGATCCAATTAGCTATAAAAACAATTAAATCCATACCAATTTTTCTTTGTTTTACATCTACATCATCAGCTTTAATAGACTGAATCTTAGCTACAAATGCATCATGTTGTTTCTTGTGATTATCAAAATCATTATAGCCATGAATCTTCATCAATTCTTCTTCATATGTGAAATGTTCTATAGTGTACTCTGCCAATCTATGGATTACAGTCATAATTTCATCATAGCGATCAACTCCATCTTTTGCAGAAACTAAGTTATATAATTCTGTACCCATTTTAAATAGTTCCTTATGTTGTTCATTAATCTTTTCAATGTTGACACTGAAATCGTCCTTCCATTTAAACATAATTTATCCCCCTTGTACTTTATTATTCCTCAAATTCTTCTCTATGATGTAAACCTATTAAATTAGTAACTGGTACTGTAAAAATAATGCCTGTCCCAGGCTTCTTAAGCTGTCCTGCATCTACCATTGCATTCATTATATTCTTATACTTATCTATTTCCGTTAGAATTAAGATTATCTCCTTAGAGGCTTCAACATGCATATTTAAGAACTTTTTCACTTCAGATTCTCCTGTTCCTCTACCATAGAAAATAGTAGCACCATTAGCTCCTGCTGATTTTGCAGCATCTACTACTTTTTCAGCTTTACCTCTTTCAACTACGGCTATTATACATCTAATTTCAATCACAATACCACCTCCTAAATTTTAGTTAATATACCTAATATCATTACAGAAATCATTGAGCCTATGGATGTAAGTCCTACTATTCCAAAACCAGATATCAATGGGTCAACCCCTTTAATAACTGAAGCCAATCCTACAGCCAAAGCCATATTGATTGGTATGTTCACAGGTCCTGTTGTAGCAGATGCAGCATCAAATGCTATTGCACCAAAGGGCTCTGGTGCGAAAAAAGATAGAAGTATCACTATTAGTAGTAGTGGTACAAGGACTTTTATATATGGAAGGTTCAATAATATCTTTAATAAACCTATTGTCATACCACAACCAAATCCTACGGCAACTCCATGGATTAGGACCATATGTGGTATAGCTCCTTGAGATAATTCTTCTACCTCTAAAGCTAATGCTTTCAATCCTGGTTCTACTAAAGTAGCAGCATAACCTATTACAAACCCTATTACTAGTATAATCCATTTTTTCTCAATAATTACAAAATTTCTACCAACTGAATCCCCTAAAGGTATTAAGCTCATGGTTGTACCTTTTAAGAATAAATGTAAACCTAGTACAGATAATATAAATCCAATTATAAAATCCCTCACATTATGTAATGGCTTTTTTAGGATAAATATCTGAAGTGCAGCTAATATAGCGGTTAGAGGTATGATGCTAATAGCAGTTTCCCAGAGTGCACTCAAATTCGGTAGTCCCTTCATGTCAATTCACTCCCTTGCTATTTTTATGATTTGTTTTATATATCCATTATAGCATATTTTTAACTGCAAGATTATGTAAAAAGAAAATCATAGAGGAAAACAATATTTATGGGTATAATATAATCATATAAATATCTTTAGGAGGTGTTTTATGGAAAAAGAAAAATATATACCAGAAGTAAAATCTCAGCTTAGATCTAGGATCATAGAGGTTCCACCTGTAATCTATAAAGCTAGTGGTATAAAAGTATTAGGGACAAGAATCAAATCCTTGCTATTTTCAACAGATGTGGCTATTATAAAAAATACAAATGCCAATTCAATTATAGCAGTATATCCCTTTACCCCGCAATTGTCTATTACTCAAGCTATACTTGAAGTTGCTCCAGTTCCTGTTTTTGTAGGTGTAGGGGGTGGACTTACAACTGGCAAAAGATCTGTTGATATAGCCCTTCAGGCAGAACTCATGGGTGCATATGGAGTTGTAGTAAATGCTCCTACAGCTAATGATGTAATTTCTAAAATGAAGGGTAGAATCGACATACCTATTATAGCTACTGTTGTTTCAGAATGTGACGATTATAAGGGTAAGGTTCAGTCTGGAGCCAGTATATTAAATATATCTGGTGGTCCTAGAACAGCTTCTCTCGTGAGAAAAATAAGGGAAGAATTTGGAAAAGAATTACCTATCATTGCTACAGGTGGTCCTACAGAAGAGTCAATCCTTGAAACCATAGAAGCTGGAGCCAATGCCATAACCTATACTCCGCCTACTAGTGCTGAAATCTTCGCAGGGGTTATGGAAAAATACAGAAAAGAAATGAAAGATCATCAATAAACAAAGGACAGATCCATTAAAAAGATCTGTCCTCTTTATTTATAGTTTATTTATTGCCAAGAACTCTTTCTTTTGCAAAGAATTCCTTAGTAAGTTTAATAACAACTCCACTTAAAGCAACCACTCCTATTAAGTTTGGAATAGCCATTAAACCATTTAATGTATCTGCTAAATCCCAAAGAACTTCAAGTCCACCCACAGCACCTACAACTATGAAAGGTATCCATAGGATTCTATAAATAATATTGACTTTAGGTCCAAATAAATATTCAGCACAACGCTCTCCATAGTATTCCCAACCTAGTATAGTGGAGAATGCAAATAGTAAGATACCTATAGAAACTATAATTCCACCCCAAGTTCCAGGTAAACCATGGCTGAAAGCTTCAGTTGTAAGAGCTGCTCCTGTTGCTCCATTCTTCCATACACCAGTGGTTAAAATTGCTAATGCAGTTATAGAACAAATAACTATTGTATCCATAAATACTTCAAATACTCCCCATAGTCCTTGACGTACAGGGTGGTCTGTAGTTGCAGCAGCATGAGCTATCGGTGCACTACCAAGACCTGCCTCATTGGTAAATACCCCACGTGCAACCCCATATCTCATAGCATGCTTAAGAGCTGATCCTGCAAATCCTCCTACAGCGGCTGTTCCAGTAAATGCTGAGCCAAAGATTAATTTAAATGCTTCCGGAATATGTGCTGCATTTATAATTATGATTACTAATCCACCTAAAATATAGAATGCTGCCATAAAAGGTACTAATTTTTCAGTTACAGAACCTATTCTCTTAATACCGCCTATAACAACCATAGCTGCAAATACTGCTAAAGCAATTCCTATCCCTAATTTAGGGATACCAAATGTAGCTTCCAATGCTTCAGCTATAGAATTTGACTGAACCATATTCCCTATACCAAATGCTGCTAAAGCTCCAAAGAATGCAAATATATATGCTAACCATTTCCATTTTAATCCATTTGTAATATAGTACATCGGACCTCCAACAAATCTTCCATCAGGAGTCTTTTCTCTATATTGAACTGCAAGTACTACTTCTGCAAATTTTGTAGTCATGCCAAATAATGCAGCAACCCACATCCAGAATATAGCTCCAGGTCCTCCAATAGATATTGCAGTAGCAACACCAGCAATATTACCTGTACCTACAGTAGCAGCTAATGCTGTGGCAACTGCCTGGAACGCTGTTACCTCACCTTCACCATGTTCATCCTTAGCGAACATCTTAAGTAAAGTGTTCTTTAAAATATAACCAAGTTTTGTAATTGAGAAAAAATTAGTGCGAAGAGTTAAATAAATACCTGTTCCTACCAATAAAACAAGCATTGGTGGGCCCCATACAAAATCATTAAGAATACCATTGATTTCCATCAACTTATCCATTAACCTGCCTCCTTTTTTATTAGACTAGGTCAATTATATATATGGAGTTTCAAAAAACTTCAAAAATACTCAGAAATGATTTCTGAATATTTCTAATTGTTATACTTTTCGCAAAGTATACATAATCCTGAGAGGAATTTTTTCATATTTATTGAACCTTTTCCATTATTTTTCCCTCGAATATAGTCCATTTCACGCTTTATTTGTTCGAAATTAAACAGAGTATTTGAATATTCCACAAAGGTTTCATTCATATAGTCCTCTATACCTAAGGATGCAATATTGCTCATAGCTACATTGATAGTCCTTCTCATTCTTTGTTCCATGGCCTTAGGATTATTGGTAAATCTAGAGCATAATTCTCGTATAGAAAGATCATTTATTTTAACTCTATTTTTCATTAAAAAATTTGCTACTTTTACTAAATCTTCACTTCCTATTTCACCCATAATACCTAGTCTAAAAAGTATTAAATTGATATCTTGTTCACAATCCTTTGACTCTATAGTTTGTTCAAAATTTGGCGTAATATCGTTAAATATTTGTTGAATTTTATTCATCTTTTCTTCTAATTCTATTTTATATTTGACCTTTTTTATTATGGTTTCTACTTCTAAGTAATTTATAGGCTTATAAATAAAATATTCTACTCCATGAATATATGCCTTTTCAACATTTTCCTTAGATGTAAAATTGGAAATCATAATAAATTTAGTGCTAAGACTCTCTTCTTTTATTTCTTTAATTATACGAAATCCATCAAATTCTTCATCTAACATATCCAAAATAATCAAATCCGGCTCTGAAGTCATTATTTCTTCTACACCTTCTAAAGGATCATCAGATACGCCCACTAAAAAACCTAAATGATTGTTATGGATAATCTTTTTTAGAGTATTTATATCATCCATATTTTTATCTAATATAAATATCTTCATATTTATCCTCCAATTACAATCTTTTGTTTTAATCCCTCTTCAACTTTAAAAATTCCCACTTTGTTTCACTAGTTATAACTGAAATTAAAATTGCCATACATCCTATTAAAAATCTTACAGTAAAGGGTTCTTTCAGAAATATAATTGCAAAAGTGCTTCCAAACACCGCTTCTAGACTTAAGATTATAGCCGCATGAGTTGAGTTTGTGTACTTTTGAGCAACAGTTTGTACTAGAAATGCAAACATTGTACTAAATAAAGATAAATATAATATCGGAATTAATGTCTGAGTTTGAATATTCATTTTTGTCCCTTCAAATAATATGGCAAATATAAATGAAAGTATACCTGCTGTACCTAATTGTACTATTGATATAACATATGGATCTGATTCCTTTGCAAAATATCCTGTAGAAGATATATGGCATGCAAACATTATGGCACATAAAAATGTCAAGAAATCTCCATATCCAATTGTCAAATTACTATTTAAGCTGAGTATTCCGATCCCAACTAAGCATAAAAAAGCTGCTGCTAAATCAAATTTATCTGGTCTTTTCTTAGATATACCCCAATAAATAAATGGTACCATAACCACATTGGTTGCGGTAATGAAAGCCTGTTTTCCAGCTTCAGTATATTGTAGACCTACTGTTTGCATAGCAAAACCTGCAAATAGAAATAATCCTATAATTACTCCAGCTTTTATATCTTTTATAGAAGCCTTCCTAATTTTGTTAAAAAATATCACTGATAGTATTATGGTGGAAATAATAAATCTAAAGAACAATAAGTAATAAGGAGTTACATGATCTAATGCATTCTTTGTCACAACAAACCCTGAGCCCCAAACAACAGCAACTAAAAGTAAAGATAAATCTGCATATAAAGTTTTTTTACCTGTCAAAAAAATTCCCCCTATATTTGAAGCAGTAGGGATGATCCTACCTTCTTATTTTTACTACTATTATATCATAATTATAGGATTATAACTTATATTCAGTAAAATGGCACCAAAAATATATTTTCTAATAAAATAGTATTATATTAAATAGTAAGGGTGATTTTATGGATAAAAACTTAATTATAGGTAGCAATAGTCTAGTAAGGTTAGAAAATGGCAACTCTGTGCATTATATCAACTTTGATAATGCTGCTACGACACCTCCCTTTCAATCTGTTGTAAAAGAGATAGTTGAGTTTTCTAGCATTTATTCTTCTGTGCACAGAGGTACAGGATATAAGTCCATAGTGTCTTCAATGATATATGATGAAGGAAGAGAAATAGTATTAAATTTTGTTGGAGGAAATAAGGATTATCATACAGTAATATTTTTAAAAAATACTACAGAATGTATAAATAAGCTATCTTATAGATTAAAAGATACTCTACAGGATAAAATAGTCTTATCTACATACATGGAACATCATTCTAATCTACTACCTTGGAAATATAGATATACTACAGATTATATACAAGTAGACGCCTCTGGAAGACTATGCTTAGAGGATTTAGAATTCAAATTAAAACTATATAAAGGGAAAGTGGGATTAGTCGCAGTAACTGGTGCATCAAATGTAACTGGTTATATTAATCCCATATATGAAATAGCAAAGTTATGTCATAAATATGGAGCTGAAATTTTAGTAGACGGAGCCCAGCTCATTCCCCACAGTCACTTTGATATGAGACCTGTAGATAGCCCTGAGCATATCGATTATATAGCATTTTCTGGACATAAAATGTATGCCCCCTTTGGTGTAGGTGCATTGATAGCGCCTAAAAAAGTTTTTGAAAAGGGTTTTTCAGAACAAGTGGGCGGAGGAACAGTAGAGTTTGTATCTATTAAAGATACAATATGGGCAGACCCTCCTGAAAAAGAAGAAGCCGGAACCCCTAACTTAATGGGAGTGGTTGCATTATCTACTAGCATCAAAACATTACAGAACTTAAATATGAGGAAAATAGATGAATATGAAAAAGATCTTACCCGATATGCCCTAAGTTTAATACATGATATACCTGGACTTATTCTCTATGATGATATGAATGTAGAAGAGAAAGTATCTATTATTTCATTTAATATGGAAGGATTAAAGCATAATGAATTAGCAACCATACTTGCTCGTGAGGGAGGAATCGCCGTTAGAAATGGTTGCTTCTGTGCACAGCCTTATGTTCAAAGACTGCTTAAAATACCTGATGAAGATGTAGAAAAATATATGACTAATCAATCACTATCTCGCCCCGGTTTAGTCAGAATTAGTTTCGGTCTATATAATGATTATAATGAAATATATCTACTTGCATATCTTCTTAAAGAAATCAGTCAAAACTTAGATTTTTACAAAAACAAGTATAGAAATTCTCCTTTCTACTAAACCTAGTAGAAAGGAGGTTTTTTATGGAAATGAATACTGATAAAAAAATGAGTATACTTATGTTCAGCGGTGATTATGATAAAGCATTAGCAGCTCTTATATTAGCTAATACTGCAAAGGAGATAAATGTAGATGTCACAATGTTTTTTGCATTTTGGGGATTAATGCTTGTTAGAGACCCCAATAGCATCTCTGCTGAAGATAAAACCACGTCAGAAAAAATGTTTGCAAACATGACTCCAAGACATATTGAAGAGTTACCTCTATCTAAAATGAACTTTGCGGGTATAGGAAAGAAAATGCTTTTAGGGATGATGGATGATAGTGATACTCCTAAATTATCTGATTTTCTCAATGGAGCATTAAAAAAAGGTGTAAACATGAAAGCATGTAAACTCTCTTGTGAAGTAATGGGCTTTAAAGAAGAGGAACTTCTCGAAGAAGTTAGTATAGTTACAGCAGAAGACTATTTAGTAGAAGCCTTGGATTCTAATATTCAGCTTTTTATCTAGGGTGCTATTATAGTACACAATAATATATAGGTGTAGGATTCTTCTATCTTAATACACAGAAGAATCCTACACTTATATGTCAATCTTTTTTCTTCCATTATTTAAATTTATCATATATGCTGAGGATAAAAGATATTATGGAAAACTATTTTATTATTCTTGGACATAAATTTTGAACCTCTTCATGTTTAGTTTCTAAGAAGACTATTAAAACACGAAGAGGTTCTCTTTTTAAGTTTTAAATATTTCCAATTTAATTTGTCTATAACTAACTTTTATATTGATGCAACACTAGAACTATGGATCAACCTAATTAATACTTACTTTTTTCTTTCTATATATAAAGTCTACTAATGTTACTAATCCAGCTATCATGACTCTCAAATAATAATCTATAAATCTCCATAGAATTAAAGCGAAGGATAAAATCTTTTTAGGGAATATCACTTTAAATAACATATAAAATCCACCTTCTGCTGCACCAGCAGTTCCTGGGGTAGGCATAAAAGATACTGCCATATAATGTAGCGATTGAATAGCAATAATGTCTAAGAAATGACCCATTTCAAAACCTAGTGCCAGATAAACAAAGAAAGTAATAGAAAAGCCAATTGTCAACTGTACTATAGATACTAGAATCAACTCTAATGTTGTTCTCTTATCTTTTTTCATCTCTTCAACACTTGTTTTATAATCTAATAAAGTATTATTCATTTTTTCTTCAGATTTTTCTATGTCTTTTATTATTTTAAATTTGTGTAAGATTCTAATAGACTTACTTAAAAGATTTCTAATAAATTTTTCATTCAGTAGAAATCCAAATATCATAATTAAAATTATAAAATTAACCAAGCAACCTATTATTACAAAAGGTAATGCTAGTTTGGCTTCAGTATAAAGCAAGTTAAATCTAATTATAAACATAAATAATGAATAGAAAGTAACTACCAATTGATATATCAAGAACCTATTAACAAACAAAGATGATGCAGTCCCTACAGGGACACCGTCACTTACCAATGAATATATTTGAACAGGCTGACCACCAGTGGAAAATGGAGTAATGGCACTATAATATTGACCTATCATACAAAGTTTGAGAGATGATCCATAGGTACTTTTAATATTTAAGGTTTTTTTCATTCTATGGATTATATAAGCCTCAAAAAACCAATACAATACCATACATAAAACGGCTATTAATAAAAACACAGTGTTTGCACTACTGATTAATTCAGAAAAATTATCAAAATCATTGTTGCTAACAAAAATCCATATGGTAAGCCCTATAAGACCTATTAATATCATATAATTTAATGCTTTTTTCATAGTAATTCCTACTTTCTTTTATTATGCACAAGAACTTTTATTCTCTATTATACCTCTTCTTGATATAAATTAGAAGGGGGCAATTTAAATGGAGAACTCATATACATAAAAAAAGACAGGATAAACGCCTGTGAGTCAATAGACGCTACCTGTCTTTGCCCTAAATTAATTGCATTCTTATATCTTCTGGCACTAAGCTTCCACCAGTCCCCCAACACATATGAGTTATATTTTCATCTTTATATTTTTCAGAAGTAAATATAGGTCCTAAAAATCCTGCAAGAGCAGAAGGCTCTAAGAATATTTTTTCCTCCTCATATAGTGATTTTAGAAAATCATATAACCTATAATCATCAATAGTAAATGCACCAGTTAATGTTTTATCCATAATTTTCCCTACAAAAGAGGAAGGTCTTCCAACTGCCAAACCATCTGCATCAGTTTTATTATCTAAACCGATATCTTCTACTGAAATTTTATCATGAAGTCCAGAAGCCAAACCTAATAACATAGCAGGTGAATGGGTTGGTTCTGCAAAGAAACATCTTACATTATCTCCATACATAAGTTTAAGTCCATAGGCTACACCGCCAGGGCCTCCACCTACACCACAAGGAAGATATACAAAAAGAGGATGCTCCTTATCAATTACAATTCCCATATCTTCAAGTTGTTTTTTAGTCCTCATACCGCCAACAGCATATCCCATAAAAAGATCCTTTGAGTTTTCATCATCTATAAAATAAGATTTAGGATCTTTATCTGATAAAGCTCTCCCTTCTTCTACAGCCTTTGAATAATCTGATGTATATTCGACTACTTTAACTCCTTTAGAGCGAAGCAAATCTTTCTTCCACTGCTTAGCATCTTGAGACATATGGACTATTACATTAAATCCTACTTTGGCAGAAATTGTACCAATACTTAGCCCTAGGTTTCCTGTACTGCCTACCTGAATTGTATAGGTAGAGAAGAATTTCTTGAAATTATCATCAGCTAATATACTATAGTCATCTTCTAATTTGAGTAGTCCATTGTCTATAGCCAAGGTTTCTGCATGTTTCAGTACTTCGTATATACCACCTCGAGCCTTAATAGAACCAGCTATGGGAAGTAAGTCATCTCTCTTGAGAATTAACCTACCGTATATGTTTTTATTATATTCATTTCCCATTCGACTTTTCATCTTATCAATTTTAGATATAGGTGATTCAATGATTCCATCTATTACTTCAGGAAATACTTTTTTTATATAAGGCGAAAACCTTTTAAGTCTATTTTCTGCTTCTAGTACATCATCTAAGGATACAGGTAGTCCATCTTTAACTTCATCAAAACTAGTATAATTGTCGTTATACCATATAATTTCCTTTGCAGCCTTCAATTCATTTAATAATGGAAAATCCATATGAAAACCTCCAATACAATATCTTTTATCCTTAGTATATATGATAAATTTAAATAATAAAAGAAAAAATATGTCTTTTTAATTAATACTTAATTTTACCTAATATTCTTATATAGTTTTATTTATACTATTATATTTTTCTTCCCAAATGCTATCTTTTATATTTAACAACTTAGGATCAAAAACGGGATCAATTCCTTGAGATTTCTGTTTTTCATAATCTTTTAATAGCATAATTCCTTGCTTAGATAATATTAAAATTGCAACGATATTTAACCATGCCATTAGGCCTACACCCAAATCACCACATGTCCAAATTAAATTACTTGTATTCAAAACTCCTGAAAAACTTGACAATATAAATATTATACGCATTATAAATATTGCAGTTTTATTCTTTGGGAACAAATATGACATATTGCTCTCTGCTTGATAGTAGTATGCAAGTAAAGATGTATAAGCAAACAAAAATATAGCAATTGCAACAAACTTACTACCAAACCCTGAAAACAATGTATCTACTGCATACTGAGTATATAAAACACCATACTCAATTCCAGGTAAGTTTTCTACTATAAAATTACCAGAGCCATCTAGTACATTATATGAGTTAGTTAATATAACCATTAATGCCGTTGCTGTGCACACTAACAATGTATCTATATATACAGAAAATGCTTGTACCAACCCTTGCTTAGCAGGATGAGAAGCTTCTGCTGCAGCTGATACTATTGCTCCTGAGCCTTGGCCTGCTTCATTTGAGTAAACACCTCGCTTCACTCCCCATGCTATAGCACTACCTAAGATAGCAGAGAACAAAGGCTCCTTTCCAAAGGCCGACTTAAATATCAATGCAAATGCCTGTGGAACTCTTGTAATATTAGTCCCAATAATAATTATTGCCATAATTACATATCCAGCTGCCATAAATGGAGCTATTATTTCGGCAGTTTTACCTATTCTTTTTACTCCACCAAATATTACAACTGCAATTAATACAGCTAAAATCACTCCTGTTATATAAACATTAATTCCAAAAGCCTCTTGTATTGAAGAAGCAATAGTATAGGTTTGAGCACCAGGCATCAATATACCCGGGGCCAATATAGTCACTATTGCAAAAGAAATACCGTACCATTTAGCACCTATTCCTTTTTCTATAAAATAAGCTGGACCACCTATATAAACATTTCCTTCTTTCACTTTATATGCCTGAGCTAAAGCAGATTCTATAAAAGCAGAAGCTGCTCCTAAGAAAGCAATTATCCACATCCAGAAAATAGATCCAGGACCACCTAATGCTATAGCCACAGCAACGCCCCCAATATTTCCTACGCCAACTCTTCCACCTACACTTGTCGCAAAAGCTTGAAAAGGTGTAACACCAGTTTCTGAAGTTTCCCCTTTCGTTAATAATCTTATCATATCTTTGAAAAGTCTTACTTGAGGAAATTTCATTCTAAATGAAAAGTAAATTCCTGTTAATAGACATAAACCCACTAGATACTTACTCCAAATTATGGTTTCTAAAAATGTTATAATGTCCTTAATACTCATATACTTTTCTCCTTGTATAGTTATATTTAGGTTTTAAGGATACCTATAAACCTCATCATTGGCTTTTTCATCTCATGTTGCTGAGACTATATTTAATCCTCAAGAAAATTAATTAGCTAAAATCAGGTTAGTTGGATTTTTGAATATATTATTTAAGTGCTGATTTTAATATATAATTTTATTCCTTCAATGTTCCTAATTCACTAGGAAAAACCCGTTCTTTTATCGTTACTTAATATCTTATATAATCTATAATTTAAGCTATTCGAAATATCCTTCATATAATGGAAATCTTCGACTTATGTCTAATACTTCCTTTTTTATTTCATTAAGCATATTCTCATTATCTATGTTGTTGGCCACTTTATTTATTACTGATCCTATTTCTTCCATATCCTCTTCTCTCATACCTTTTATTGTCATTGCTGTAGTTCCTATCCTAACCCCGCTAGTTACCATTGGTTTTTCAGGATCAAAAGGTATCATATTTTTATTTACAGTGATACCAACATAATCTAATGCTGTCTCTAACTGTCTACCAGTCAACTTCTTTGGTCTTAAATCAACTAATAATAAATGTGTATCTGTACCTCCAGATACAATCCTAAATCCATATTCTGATAACACTTCTCCTAATTTCTGAGCATTTTTTACGACTTGCTTCATTAGGTTTGCAAACTCTTCTGTAGATGCACGTTTAAAGGTATATGCTTTTGCTGCCATAGTGTGGAGATGAGGTGAACCTTGAGAACCAGGAAACATTGCTTTATCAATTGCCTTAGTATACTCTTCTTTACATAATATAAATCCACCCCTTGCACCACATAAAGTTTTGGTTGTGGTTGATGTAACAAAATCTGCATACTTCATAGGATTAGGATATATCTTAGCTGCCACAAGTCCTGCCACATGAGCCATATCTACCATGAAATATGCTCCAATAGATTTTGCTATTTCAGAAATCTTTTTGAAATCAATAATTCTTGGATAAGCACTTCCTCCTGTGACTATAAGCTTTGGATTGTGTTCTTTAGCAAGTCTTTCAATTTCATCATAATCAATTAACTCTGTTTCTTTATTTAGTCCATAAGCAATAAAGTTGTAAATCTTTCCTGAAAAGTTTACTTTGTTACCATGGGTTAAATGACCACCTTGATCTAATCTTAGTCCTAATACAGTATCTCCAGGTTCTAATATTGAAGCATAAACTGTTTGATTTGCTTGTGAGCCTGAATGTGCTTGTATATTAGCATGTCCAGATCCATAAAGTTCTTTTGCCCTATCTATACCTAGGTTTTCCATCTTATCTATTACATGACATCCTGCATGATATCTTTTTCCTGGAAATCCTTCCGTAGTTTTGTTTGTCAAGATACTACCCTGTAATTCTAGAATTTCAGTTGGCACGTAACTTTCAGATGCAATCATTTCAATGCCCGTCCTCTGACGCTCTAACTCCTCATTTACTATTTGAAATAACATAGAATCTGTTGTTTTTAAAGTATTTAACATATTTGTCTCCCCTTTACATAGTTGTTATAATACATTATTTCAAATATTCAAATAATTTTAAATTAACTAAATCACTATTTAATTGAACTAAATCATCTATTAACAAAACAGTAGCCTAAAGCTACTGCCTATAATTTTTAGGTGTATTTCCCGTTATAATTTTAAAGGTTTTATAAAAATAATTTAGATTATTAAACCCCACTTTTGTTGCTATCTCCTTAATAGGAAGTTCTTCATTGTACATTAATTCTATAGCTTTATCAATTCTAAATTTATTTAAATATTTTATAAAAGTCATATGAAAATATTTATTAAACAATCTATTAATTTGATTTACACTAATATGAAAGTCCTTAGCACATTGATTTAATTGAATATCATTTCTATAATTAATATTTATATATTGAAGAATATCATTTAACAATGGATTATCGGTGAACTTATATCCTATAACTCTAGCAATAGATTCCTTCAAGCTATTAGCCTCTATAGGTTTTAATAATATGTCCTTTGCTCCTAATCTCAGTGAGGACTGGGCATATTCAAAATAGCTAAATGCTGTGACCACAATAAATGTTATTGGTTCAATATAATGATTCTTTATATAGTCCATAACATCTATTCCATCGCTACCTGGCATTTCTATATCCAAAAAAACTACTTCTGGCTTTAAATCAAAGATTAGTTCTATAGCTTCTCTCCCATTTTCAGCTTCTCCCACCACTTCTAGAGGTATATTATTTTTGCTTATTAAAAGTTTTAATAAGTCTCTAGCTAGTATTTCATCGTCTACAATCAATGTTTTAATCATAATTCCTCCTTAATAGCTGGAATTACTATTATGACTTGAGTGCCAGCATTCTTCTTACTTAAAATTTTAAATTCAAAATTATTATGATGGAGTAATTCTAGTTTTCTATATATCATCATTAGACCACTAATAATAAAATTTTCTGTCTGTCCTTTAATCATATTATTAAGTTTTTCAATTTCATCTTCTTCTAATCCAGTTCCATTATCTAGTATTTGAATATAAATTTTATCCTGATTTTTTCTACAGCTAATTTGGATGCTTAGGTTGTCCATTTTATTTTTAAAACCATGGACAAAAGAATTTTCAATTATTGGCTGAATGAAATTAAAGGGAATTCTTGCCGATTTGGCATTTTCAGAAATATTAATATTTACACTAAGTCTTTCACCATATCTTAATTTTTGCAGCTCTAGATAATCCATAATAAATAAAATCTCATCATTTAATGTGGCAATAGAATTGCTTGACTTCAATGAATATCTAAAAATTTTTGATAATCTAATTATTGATTCATAAGTCTTTATGCTATCTTCTTTTATAGCAAGACTAGCAATTGCATTTAATGTATTAAAAAGAAAATGATTATTAATCTGTATACTTAAAACCTGTTCTTTTGTAGATCTTAAGCTCTCCTCCAATAGAAGTTCATTTTTAGCAATATCTTTAATTATTTCTTCTTTCTTATATAATTCCATCTCAGTATTTTCTAATAGATAATAATATGAAATGTTCTTACTCAAGGTCTTTATATGCTGCAAAATAGCCATGATACGTCCTTGATGAACTATCTGAATTTTACGATACAATTCATAATCTAAGTCTAATTCATCTTTAAATTCTACATAATTTTCATCATATATTCTAATATGTCCTCCTTTTATAGTACCAACCAAACTATTGTTTATAATAATTGGCATAACAAATACTCTTAATCCATATTGACAAACAAAAGCAAATGGATCTTTATAATGTGGAGGCATATATTCATCATAAATATTATATAGATGGCAATTCCTTACATCTTTATGTACATTGCATTTTTTCATGCAAAATTCGGGATAGTTATGAGAAATAATAATTGGCTCATTTTTTCTGTCAAATATGGATAATGGAATTCCTAGTATATCAATAGCTTCATCATATAGATGTTTAATCTTATCATTTAATACTATTGTATCCTCAAAATTTTCTTTATGTACCTCCCCGCTACTCAATATATCATTTAGGGGATTGCGTTGATTATAATATACTGGAATTGATATCAGTAATTCTTTGATTGGTTCTTCACCCGAATTTATTGCCTCATGTACTGAACCTGCATCTATATGAAATAAAGACCCAGGCTCCTTAATACTTAACTCCTTACCAATAAGCTGTTCTCCTTGTCCAGATAAAACATATAATAATTGTTCATCTCCATAGTGAATATGCTCCTTTTGTCTTTTTCCCGGTAATATGGTACTAATGCCTATATGCATTATATTAGTAGAGTTCTTAGTATCAGGCTCATAAATCCACTCTATATTACCCCAATCAAAATATTGTATATGACTCATTATCTTCACCCCTAAAACTATTGATAATAAAAATATGATATTGATTTTAGAATATTGAAATTATTCTATGTTCAGTTTACTATACCTAAGTAGAAAAGTAAACCAATGAAGTTAACCTTAAAATGCTATGTTTCTACGTCAAAATAATATTATTATAAATATCAAAGCAATAAAAATAAGTTAAGATTTTGATAAGAACATCAAAATCTTAACTTACTTTTATTTGTTTACTTTATTATTAATTTCTTTTTTGGTTGGTTAGTTTTAATTTTAAAAATAACTGTTGTTAGCAAAAAAGAGTATATATACCGTTTGCACAAAACATTTTATAGAATCTAGAAAACAGATTATGCTAACCATTTAATTTTAGTCTATTTTTATTTCATTATCATCCCTATCAAATATATACCAAGTCTCATATCCATCGATATTATCTGGTTCTTCATTTGATACTTTTGTTTTGTTATATTTACTATAAATTATATAATCATAACCATCCTTTTTATACTCTCCTATATGAATCCTTAATTTAAATCCACTAGGTCTGCTGCCATTCCAATATTCATCTCCAATTTTTTGCATAAAATCAATATCTATTATTGTTTGAAATTCATTTATTAGATATTGGAAATCTCCTTTTTCTAAGTCTCCTTTATAATTAATATCTGCATAAAGAGCAGGTCTTTTAAATCTAAATTCTAAATTTGTTATTTTTTCGTTAGAATCCATAATTGTTTTGGTAAATTCTTTGATTTCATCAATGCTAACGGTTTTATAAGGACTGCATCCTGCTAGTATTGTTATAAACATTAGGATAACAGTTAGGGAATAAGTTTTTATTTTATCTTTATAGATATATGTTAAAATATACAATTCCACCACCTAAATTATTATCATATATTTCATCTAAACTGTAAGATTTTCTTTTTTCCCAGGTTGATATAGCTATATTCCTATCTCCATGCACTCCATTTTGGAGGTATTTAGTTATAGTAACTCAATGCCAGTTTAGTCTAGATACTACTATATTATAATATTATATTAGATAAATATGGCATAAATTCTTACCTCCTTGTTATTTATTGCATAGCAACTTTTATTTAACACAGGTTCAGAGTTTATGCCCTATTCATTTTTGGTAACATTACCAATTATTATTTTATTTTCATAGAATTAAAGTTATTCACTTTATTATTAACTAATTAATCTTAACTAATTTAATTATCCATTATTAATCAGGTCTAGTTGTACCTGCATCACCTCCACAAGAGCTAACTGTAGGATATTCTGGTTTTCCTTGATAACCTGAATATCTCTTAGCTTCTGGTCTAGCAGTACCTGAATCTCCTCCAGCAAATGCAACTATAGATAGATTAAATAATAAAAACATCAATACAACTACACTTATTAACTTTCTTCTCTTCATATGCTTTCTCCTCCTTGATATTTTATTATATTATCGATTAGTTTTTCAAACCTATCATATTGTTTGCTATCAACATATGTCTTTAAACACTTAAAGACTGCCAATGAACCATCATTAAATTTCATACCAGATATAATATCATCATTATACTGCTCTATTATTTCAAAAATATTGTGAATCCTAGTTTTTCCATTTAACTCCAATAAGGATATTATATTCTTAGAAATATAATTGTACTGAACGTTTTTCTTTGCATATCCTAAGGATTCTTTATAATACTTTTCTGCTTGTTCAAACTCTCCTAGATTTTCATAGGAAACAGCTAATTGATTGCAAATTATTGAATAACTATATGAATTCTTATCCAATTCATCTATATCTTTTAGAATCGCATCTACATATTTATATGCACGATTTTCATCATCTAGTTTTGTATAGGCTTCAGCTATATTTCCATATATTAAATATTTAAGATCACTATATCCAGTAAATGTCAGAACTTGAAGTGCATTATTATAGCTGCTTAGAGCTGATTCATAATCTCCCATCTCAAGATAACATAGTCCTTGTAGATTATATGCTCTTCTCCATAAATCATAATCTTTTCTCTTAGTATAATTCAACAAATCTGAAATCACTTCTAAAGAAGGTGAATACATCTTTAATCTATAATAAGCTAAAGCATAATTATAGTATAGATGCATCAAATACTTTTCAGGTATGTCATCAATATTTACAAGTGCTTTTTGATATAGTATTATTGCATCTTGACATTTTCCTCTATCAATATAATTATTAGCTAATTTTATCATTATTCTATAATTTAGCTTTCTCTTAGGATATCTAGTTGTTAGCTCCCAAGCCTTAGACATATATTCATATTCCTTCTCATAATCTCTAGAATTAAAATATATATCTCCTATGAGCTCATATGCCTTAATCTTTTTGTCCATAAGATCATATTCATTTAGGAGAAACTCTAAATCATCTACATCATCTACATCAATAACATAATCCTTATCATTTTTATGCTTGTCCAACTCTGCAATATATGCTTCCACTTCTTCTTTTGCATCATATCTTCGTGGATTGAGCAGGTCCTCAGGCTCCATGATTAAGTCCATATTTCTTTCTTCTAGGATATTATTTATTTTCTTACATATTAATTGTGCATTATCTATCTTTAGGGGAATTTTACCAGACTCTATTAAGCTTATTAAGTTGCTAGTGCTATCTTCTCCCGTAATTTCTGATTGGCTTATATTTAATGTCTCTCTTATTCTTCTTAGAACTCCCCTAAAATTAGTCTCTGAGATTGCAATATCCAAACACATCACCCCTATCTAATATTTAACTTCTGGTGTTTGATATGGAAAGTTAGAACTATCTAAGGGAATAACTCTTCAATATAAAGAAACCCTTCTTATTTCATATACCTAACTCTATAATTTAAAATTATTATAGTTAGTATACACCATAAGTTATTTATTGAATCAACAATATGATTCTTAAGTTCATTAAATCATATTGTAACTTCTAGGGTCAACGTTTTTGTTTTTACAATTTTCGATACTTAGTGTCGTATTTTATCGAAGACTATCTTTCTAATCCTATGCTTGTTGGATCATAAATGTGTTTTTTAAAACATTTATCTTGCAAAAATATTTGAATATTTAATGACATCTTTTGTCTAATTATTTTGATATAATTAGAATAAAAAAACCTATAAATATAGATTTTTTTAGTATCTATACTATAGGTTTGATTTTAAAATATTCTATAGTTTTTATATAAACTTATTGTATCTTTATTTTTTCTAAAATTCCTTACCTTTATATATACCCTTTGAAATCTGTAGAGAAATCAAATACATTATTATCCCAACACCAACAAACAGAAGAATAAGTATTTTCCAATCCATGTTTATTAGATTTTGAAATATCTCTGCATTTTCAAATTTTCTACCAAATCTACTTATTATATTTGGCAATAAAATAAGTATAATATAGAAGATTTGGTTAAATGCTTGGGCTTTTCCTACATTATAATAATGAAATGGCAAGTATATAGAGAAAAATATCAGAGATAATCCCAATATAAATAATACGTCCCATATAGTTGCAGGATTTCCTACTATTGTGGTATTAAATATAATCTTAGATAAATTAGAGGATAAAAAGACAATTCCAGTTATAAATAAAATATATAGTCCCATAGATATATATTTGGATTTCACAATATCATATCTATCTACTGGAAATGAGTTTAACATCATATCAGTTTTTCCTTTTACATCATATTGAGTGGAAAACATTGAGACCATATATACCATTATAAACATAGCAAATCCATATACAAGCTTAGATTTATATACATGGTCGATACTCACTCCAGCATATCCAAAGAATAGCCCTCCACATAGTATAAATAGGTTTATAAATCTTAATAATCGTATATCCTTAATTACAAGCTGTTTCATTGATATCCCCCCTATGCAAAGTCCCTTGTTTCATATAACCATAAAGATATTCCTATGGATAAGAAATATACTATAGCTGCTATAGCTGGCAATCCTAATCCATTTAATATGTTCTGAAATTTATAAGATGTTACAATAACAAAATTCATGATAAATATATATACAAATATATTTGCAATACTAGCTATTTTAGGCGGTAATCTAAAAAGAGCTGGAAGTGATATAGATAGTGACAATAATACTATTGGTAAAGTAGATCCTATTAGAGAAAGATTGAAAGTATCCACATCTATAAATCCTAATAGATTAATTATCCACAAATAACCCCCAGTAATAACAAAACCAACTACATAATTTACAAATATAGATAAATACCTGCTAATAACTATATCCCTTTTCTTAATAGGCAGAGATTGCAATAATATATGAGGTTTCGTCTGCATCTCATAACCGAAAGGCATGGTTGTTAGCATATATACAAATGTGTAAATCATTAGGCTAACTACAAATTCATTATCTGTTCCCATTGTAAATAAAATAAACGGTACATATAATATTATTAAAATCCAAGATTGTTTATTGGAAAAGGTTAATAAGAAATCTTTTTTAATCAAGTTTAACATCTTCCTACCTCCTTACACTATAAACCATTATATCTTCAAGTGTTGGTTTTTCAATTAATATCTCACTGCCAAATAACTTCTTTAGCCTTTGTGGATTTTCTGCTAACCCTTCAAAACCTACATTAGTTTCCCTAAGTCCTATGAACTCTTTTCTTGTATCTCTGTCTAATAAATTTTTTCCACCCTTTATCACTCCATAGGATTCTAAGATTTCATCCTTCGATTTTGAAAATACTATTTTACCTTTATTAATAAATGTTATATAATCCGCTATCTTTTCAAGATCTGTCGTTATATGGGTAGAAAAGAATATAGATTTTTTTTCATCTTGTATAATACTATATAATACATCTAAGATTTCAGATCTAAATATTGGATCAAGTCCTGATGTAGGTTCATCCATTATTATCAAATCTGCATTGTGAGATAAAGCTATTGCCAAAGAAAACTTCATCTTCATACCTTTAGATAATTTTTTTATCTTTTGGTTAAGGTCTAAATCAAAATCCTTTATATATTTATTAAACAACTTTTCATCCCATTTTTTATAAAAAGGTGATATTATATTCTTCATCTGTCTTATGGTCAAATCCTCATAAAAATAAGATTCATCATATACAAAACCAATCCTATTCTTAATTTCTTTTTCAAACTGTATATGGTCTTTGCCAAATACTTTTATCTCTCCAGAATCCTTTTTTAGCAAATTCATTATGAGTTTTATAGTTGTACTTTTTCCTGCACCATTTGGTCCAATAAATCCCATTATATATCCTGGTTCTAATTTAAATGATACATTATCTAGCTTAAATTTATTAAAATCTTTAGTTAAATTTTTTATCTCTAACATATTTAAACCTCCTCAAATAGAATCTTAAGCATTTCGTTTACTTCAGTGTACTTTAATCCTAGCAATCTAGATTCTTCTACTACTTCAGCTAATTTTTCTTCTATTATTTTTAATTTTTTTTCTTTCATTAGCTCTTTATTTTGCATAGCTACAAAAGAGCCTTTTCCTTGCATAGTTTCTATAAATCCTTCCTTTTCTAATTCTTCATAAGCCCTCTTAGTTGTAATAACAGATATCTGAAGATCCTTTGCTAGACCTCTTATGGAAGGTAATGCTTCTCCTTCTCCTAGCTCTCCCTTTATTATCATACCTTTTATCTGATTAGCTATCTGCTCATATATGGCTTCATTAGAAGAATTAGATACGATTATTCTCATAACGTCCCTCCTTATATAACTGTTATCTTCGTATATACTGTATATATAATATATATACAGTATATGTCTATATTATTCTTTTGTCAATATTTTTTTTAATGATGATTTAAATAATATTTATAACGCATATTTATAAGATATAAATACTATATCTACAGATTGATTTATTATATGGTGCAGTAAAGTTTTTTTATATCCCGTTATAGTAATGGGTATATTAATGATGAGAATTTATTTATATATTAATATATCCTAATACAAAATTATTTAATGAATTAACCTATCAAGGGGGACTTATATATGAAAAAAGTACTAATATTTACTGCCTCCATAGGAGGCGGTCATAATGAGGCAGCCTCATGCCTAGAAAAAGAATTTACTCAACATGATTTTATAGTTAAAAAAGTAGATGCATTATTAGCTATAAGTAAAAGCTTCGATTCTTTTATCTCTGGTTCATGTAAAATTATAGTTAATAATTTCCCTAAATTATATGGAAATCTATATGATATCAGCAATAAAGAAAAAACTAATAAATTGCTTAATATATCTTTAGCTAAAATTGCTAAGGAGAAAATTTATAATATGATATTAGAAGAAAATCCAGATTTGATTATTTCAACTCACTCATTTGTCATAAGTATGGTAGGACATTTGAAGGAAAAGAATCTTATCAATATACCTTTTATTTCTGTAGTAACAGACTATGAGGCACATAAAATTTATGTAAATGATAATGTAGATGCATATATTGTTGCTAGTGAACATACAGGAAAAACCTTATTAGCTCAAGGCGTATCTAAGGATAGAATATTCCCTTATGGCATACCAATCAAAGCCGAATTTTTAGATAAGTGTAATATCGCCCCTATAAATAAAAAGCCTTTCCAGATATTATTGATGGCAGGAAGCTTAGGTCTAAAAAGTATGACAAAGGTATTAGATAATATAATAACTCTAGACGGTGATTATCATATTGTGGCTGTTTGTGGAAATAATAAAAAATTAAAACTTTCTATAGAAACAGAATATACTAACCTAATTAAAAGCAATAAAATTACTCTTTATGGATTTACTACTAATATACCATCTATCATGGAAAATTCAGATATACTCATAACAAAACCAGGAGGTTTAACTGTATCAGAAGCAATAGCCAAAAGACTGCCCATGATTATTCCATATTATATTCCCGGTCAAGAAAAAGAAAACTTAGATTTCTTGGTAAAAAATGGTATGGGCATATATGTATATCAGATAAAGGAAATTAAAAGCCTAATAGAATATATTATGAAAAATCCATCTGTTATTAATAGCATGAAAAAAAACATGGAGAAAATGGGTAATGGATTCTGCCCTAATAATGTTGTTTATCTTAGTGAAAATTTAATCAATGATTGTACTTTAAATAGATGAAATTGGCCTAGCATAAAGGTCTTTGACATATATTAATTTTTAATAAGAGATAACTTAATTTTAAAAGCCTAAGAAAAAAAGTGAAGAAACACACAAGGTAGGTTCAATATATGAAAAAGATAATAAATTACATTTTATTAATAGTTTCTCTAGGATTAACTTATTGGATCTTCTTTTATAAAAATGATTTCTCTAATTTTCCTCAATTAATAGGTAAAACCAATAAATTTTATCTCTCCTTAGGCTTTTTATGCATAATATTATACTGGATATTTGATGCATATATAATTTATAAAATAAGAAAGGTACTGGATATTGAAGGTAGCTTTAAATCATCTTTTATAATTACTATGATCGGTCAATATTATGGTGCAATTACACCATTTTCCAGTGGAAGTCAACCTGCACAAATCTATTTATTAATAAATAATGGTTTCCCAGTGGGAACTGTATCTTCATTAATGATAATCAGATTTTTAATTTATCAACTTGTAATTACATTCTACTCAATATCCATGTTTATAATTAATTTTAATTTTCTACTAAATAAAGTAAAATTTGCTATACCTTTTATAGCAATTGGCTGCTTATTAAACCTTTTTATATTATTAATGATAATAGGATTTTTCCGTAATGAAAAATTGATAAAAAAAGTATCTTCCAAAGTTTTTGCTATTGGTCATAAACTAAAACTAATAAAAGATATTAGAAAATTAGAAAATAAAATAGATAAGGGTCTTGTGGACTATACAGTTAGTATAAATCATATGAAGGAAGACAAGAGAATTACTTTACTTTTAATTTTAACTAGTTTTTTACAGCTAACATTTTACTTTTCAATAACTTACTTTGTATATTTAGCTATTGGGCTTATAGGATTTTCTTTTTTAGATATAATTGGAATCCAATCTCTGCATTATACGGCAGTCTCTTTCATACCTACACCTGGCACTGTAGGTGCTGCAGAAGGTGGATTTTATATATTATATAATACCATATTTCCTAGAGAAATCTTAGTATTTGCAATGATACTATGGCGATTTATAAGCTATTATTTTGTAATAATTATGAGTGGAATAGTTACATTGGCCAATTTTATCCACAAAAGAAAAAGAAATCAAGATAAGTATAACTAATCATAATATCTTTTGTAAACCTCTGTATATTTTCCTGTTGACAATTGACTAAAATTAATTTATTATACTATTGTAAACTATTTTTATATAATTGGTTGACAATAGGAGGTAATAAAATGAAATTATCTACAAGGCAAATGACTCTAGTTGCTATGTTTACAGGACTTACCACTGTAGGAGCTTTTATTAGTATTCCTTTAGGTGAAGTACCTATAACCTTGCAGACTCTATTTGTTATTTTATCTGGTCTTATTTTGGGTCCTAAATTAGGTGCTCTATCTCAAATAGTCTACATATTCTTGGGTTTAGTAGGTGTACCCATATTTGCAGAATTTACTGGTGGAGTTCAAGCTATAATGAAGCCTAGCTTTGGATTTATTATTGGATTTATTTTTGCAGCTTATATTGTTGGAAAGATTGCCCATTCTGGGGAGAAAGTATCTTCTAAGAATATTTGGATTGCATCTTTAGTTGGAATCATAGTTATATATTTATTTGGTCTGCCTTATATGTATTACATACTAAACATTGTAATGGCAAAAGGTTTATCTTTCAATACGATTATGAAAATAGGATGTCTTATTTTCTTACCTGGAGATTTTCTAAAACTTATAGTAGCTTCAGTTGTTGCAGCTAAGACTTTACCAATATTAAATAAAGCAGGGTTATCTGTAAATTAAGATAACCCTGTTTTTTATTAATTTATTTGAATATCTGATTTGTTTGGCATCAACATTCCCAAAACAGCTCCCAATATTGCTGGAACTAGCCATGATAATCCCCATGAAGCTAAAGGCAAATATTCCACTACATGGGTAAAATATGTCCATATTTTAAATCTATATAATAATTCTAGTGTACTTACTATTAAAGTTGCATATATCGCATGTCTATAAATATTCTTATTTGGCTTGTCACCTAAAATTATAGTTAATAAAATCATGACTATTACAACTGGATACATGAATACAAGTATTGGTTCTGAGAAAGCAATTATAGATTCTACTCCTCTTATGGACATAATGGCACTAAATATAGTAGTTGCTATTACTATAGCCTCATATTTTAGTTTTCCATTACTTATCTTATTGAAATATTGTCCCACTGTAGCAGTAAGTCCTATGGTAGTAGTTAAACAAGCTAAAGACACTACTATTCCAAGACCTATTTTACCAAAACTTTCTAAAGAATTATTTGCTATATTTACTATCAAACCTACCTTCTCTATATCCTTTGAAAATAATGAGCCTCCAGTAGCTCCTAAGTACCCCAATCCTCCATAAACAATAGTTAATCCTATCACTGCTACTAAACCAGCTTTTCTAGTCATGTTCATTTGCTCTTTCTCATCATCATATCCATTTTGAATTAAGGAGGTAGTTATTATTCCGCCAAATAGTATGGAGGCTAAAGCGTCCATGGTTTGATATCCGCTAATAAATCCCTCAGAAAAAGGTCTTGCAAAGCTTTCTGCTACAGGTACACCCATAGGATCAAAAAGACCCTTGATTATAATTAGACCTAATAATATAAGTAAGGCTGGTGTTAAAATCTTTCCTATCTTATCAATTACTTCATTGGGCTTTATAACTAATAATAAGGTTATCCCAAAATAAAGTATAGAAAATATTGTAGAATTGCCATTAGGCATAATGGGTAAAACTCCTATTTCAAAAGCAGTCGCTCCAGTCCTCGGAATTGCTAATAAGGGACCTATAGCCAAAACAACTGTTATTCCCAGAAATTTACTAAATAAGGGTGAAACTCTTCTTCCTAGTTTATCTACATCTCCTCCAGCTTTAGCAGAAGCTATTATTCCCAAAAGAGGCAGGCCAATCCCTGTAATAAAAAAACCAAACATAGACCAATTCCATTTTTGGCCTGCCAGCAGCCCTAAAAATGGAGGAAAAATTAAGTTTCCTGCTCCAAAAAACATGGAAAACAAAGCTGCTCCTAAAATAAATGCATCATTTTTCTTTTTCTTCACAACAACACCTCTCTATATTTTAAAAATTATTTAAATTGTACCATAAGTCTGAAAATTGTTCAACTATTCTTATAAATTTAGTGTTGTTATATATATCCTTCTAATCCTCTAATAGATATTTCTCCTGAATAAATATTTTCAACAACTCCACCATCAAATTCTACGACCAAATGCCCTTCTTCATTTATGTCTAATGCCTTTCCTACTCTTACTTCATCTCCTCTGATTATTCTAATGTCTTTACCTATTAATGCAGAATTTGCTTTACATATATCTATTGCTTCAGATATAGAGTCTTTATCTATAAAGTCTTTATATATTTTCTCAAACTCATTAAGAATATTGGCAAATAATTCTTTTCTATCTATTTCTTTGTCTTCAATTATCTTAATAGATGTAGCTTTATCTTTTAACTCTTCAGGTATATCACTTTCATCAAGATTAACATTTATACCTATCCCCATAATTACATAATTAATCATATTTAATTCAGCACTCATCTCTGTCAATATCCCACAAATTTTTTTTCCATCTATTAATACATCATTTGGCCACTTTATCTGAGATTTTATATTCATATTAGATAAGGCTTTATATACTGTTGCTGCACCTAATAAGGTTATCTTAGCTACCTTCATTGGATCTACTTTAGGTTTTAGAATTATACTCATCCATATACCCTTTCCCTTTGGAGATATCCAATGTCTTCCTAATCTGCCTTTTCCTTCTTCTTGTTGCTCCGCCACTATAACAGTACCTTCTTTTTCCCCAAAAGCTATTTCCTTGGCTTTTCTATTTGTAGAATTTATCGAATTAAAATAGTATATATTTCTTCCTATAAAATCAGTATCTAAATATTCTGCCACTTCTTCATATGTGAGTATATCTGGAAAAGACATTATTCTATAACCTTTTCTAGGAATAGATTCTATAATATATCCATCTTCCTTCAACATATTTATGTATTTCCATATGGCAGCACGAGTCATATGAAACTCCTTAGACATTTCTTCTCCAGATATAAAATCTTCACTGTCCTTTAGTATCTTTAGAATTTTATTTTTCAATTTATCACCACCTAAAATATAGTGAATAATTAATAGATAATAGTGAATAGTTAAAAGACAACAAGCTTTTACTTAAAACTATTCACTATTCACCATTCACTTTTCACTATTTATATCTTCAATACATCCTTCATGCTATATAGTCTTGGTTCTTTTCCAATAATAAATTTAGCTGCTTCTATGGCACCACTAGCAAAGACTTTTCTATCATAAGCCTCGTGAACAATTTTTATGGATTCTAATTCATTTATAAAGTTTGCTTCATGGTATCCAACTATATTTCCACCTCTTATGGCATGAATACCTATCTCACCTTTTTCCCTCGGACATTCACCAAGTCTTCCATATTGGTGAGGCCTCACTTCTCCTAGACCTCTTTCTATAGATTCTACTATGGTTACGGCACTACCTGATGGTGCATCTTTTTTTCTATTATGATGTGCTTCTATTATTTCAATATCAGTCTTATCTCCTAATATTGCAGCAGTTTGTTCCACCAATGCAAATAAAAGGTTCATCCCTAAGGACATATTAGTTGCATGAAGAATTGGAATTTTAGTTGATGCCCTCTTTATCTTTTGATTTTGTTCTTCACTATATCCTGTAGTACCTATTATAATTGGTAATCTTCTATCTAATCCAATTTGAAGTACTCTATCTAATGAGGATTCGTGAGTAAAGTCTAGCATTACATCAAATTTAATATCATCTGCTGGCATAGGAATCGTCCTACATAAACCATATACATTAGTCCAATAAGAATCCTGTATTGCTAATTCTTTAATTGTTTTCCCCATCTTGCCATTTATCCCATTGATTAATAAATTCATATTAACCTCCTAAATGATATTTAATTTCCTCATTTCTTCTGCTAGTTTATTTCTATTTACTTCCTCCATAGGTGTTAAAGGTAATCTTAGTTCATTCTCAATATAATTCATTTCTACTAAAGCTGCTTTAACTGGTATAGGATTTACTTCACAGAATAATAAATCTATGAATCTCTTATATTTTAGCTGAAGCCTTAATGCTTCTTCTACATCTCCATTCATAAATGCTTCACACATATGCTGCATTTCCTTAGGGATAACATTAGATGCTACAGAAATAACTCCATGACCACCACAGGCATATATAGGTACTACCTGATCATCATTTCCTGAGTAAATCATAAAATCTTCTGGAACTAATCTTTTTATCTCTAATATCTGTGAAATATTGCCACTAGCTTCTTTAACTCCTATAACGTTCTCTACCCTTGACATTGCTACAACTACATCTGGAGGTATATTCACTGCTGTTCTGCCAGGTACGTTATATAATATGACTGGTAGCTTTGTAGCATTAGCTACTGCTGTAAAATGTGCTATCATTCCTTTATTCGTACATTTGTTATAATAAGGCGTGACAATTAGTATTCCATCAGCACCTAATTCTTCTGCCTGTTTAGTATATTTAACTGCAACATCAGTACAATTAGAACCAGTACCTACTATAATTGGAATCCTCTTAGCATTTTTTTCTATTGCTGTACGAATAACTTCTTCCCTTTCTTCATAGCTAAGTGTTGAAGCTTCACCTGTTGTACCTAATACTATTAAAGCTTGGGTTCCGTTTTCAATTTGAAAGTCAATTAGTCTTTCATAAGCATCCTTATCAAATTTTCCATTCTTAAATGGGGTAACTATAGCAACACCTGCTCCTTTAAACATTAACTATCCCTCCATTTTAATATTCTCTATTGCTTCTATAATTTGAACAGCATTAGTGGCTGCACCTTTTCTAAGGTTATCTGCCACTACCCAAAGAGATAACCCCTTTGGATTATAAAGATCTTTTCTTATTCTCCCTACATAGGTAAAATCTGTATTTGCTGCTTCTATAGGTGTAGGGTATCTATTCATCTCCGGGTCATCATCTACTATTATACCTTGAGATTCTTCTAATATTTCTTTAATGCTATTTATATCTACTTCTTCTTTTAGCTCTAGATAAATTGATTCACTATGACCATAAAAAACTGGAATTCTAACTGCTGTAGGATTAATTTCTATTGAATCATCTTCCAGAATCTTATGTGTTTCATATACCATTTTCAATTCCTCTTTGGTAAATCCATTTTCATTAAATACGTCTATATGAGGTATACAGTTTCCAGCTATTTTTCTTGTATATACTTTATTTGGATATTCTTCATCCCTTATTTGGTTTTGTAATTCATCTATAGCCTTGTATCCACTGCCAGACACTGCTTGATAAGTAGATACTACTATCCTTTTTATGCCATATTTCCTATATAAAGGTGCTATAGCTACTATCATTTGAGTAGTAGAACAATTTGGATTAGCTATTATTCCTCTATATCCCCTTAGGACATGGGAGTTTACTTCTGGTATTACTAAAGGTATATTCTCAACCATTCTAAAATGTGATGAATTATCTATTACCATATTACCTGCATCTCTAGCTATTGGTGCAAATTTTTCTGATATACTTCCACCTGCTGCAAATAATAGATAGTCGTATTTTCCCTTCATAACATCTTCTGTGAGAAGTTCTACTGTAATTTCTTTATTATACTTATCTAGTCTAATAGTTTTTCCTGCTGATTTTTCAGATGCAAAAAGTCTTAGATTCGATACAGGTAAATTTCTTTCCATAATCACTTCAATCATCTTTTGCCCTACTGCACCTGTAGCTCCTACAATTCCAATAGTTAAACCCATGTTATATCACTCCTATTCTTGGGTAATTAATAGATATATTATATATCTTCTGACCTACCTAAACAAGAAATTCTTCAGTTATTGTCATACTGTTATTATATGAGAAAGCTGTTAAATATTAACTCGTATTTCTGATTATTTAGATATATAATATAATATATTATATCAAATATATACTATTTGGGGGTGGTCTATTTGTTTAGCAAAAGATTTAATATTTTATGGATTATAGTTCTACTAATTTTCATTTCTCCCACTAGCTTTGCAGATACTAGTATGAGTATTACTAGATGGATAGTTGATTCTACCTTGAGTGATAACGGTGATTTATTTATTTCTGAAGATATTACTTTTGACTTTGAAGATAAATTTAATGGTGTATATCGTGATATCGTTATTAATGGCACAGAAGGCATTGAAAACTTAGAAGTCTATGAGATGGCACAGGGAATTGAAGTTCCATATTCTCTTGTAGGGTCTGCTAAGAAAGGAGACAAAGCTGTATTTACACAAACAGAGGAAAAAAACACCTTGAAACTAATGATATTTTCACCTTCTAAAAATGAAATGAAGACATTTCGTATCAAATACACAGTTAAAAATGTGGCTGTTAATCATATAGATACTGGAGAATTATATTATAAGTTTTTAGGGAGTGAAAACTCTACTCCTATTGAATTTTTTTCTGCCAGTATTAGGTTACCAGATAAAAATAAAGAAAGCACTAAGATATTCGCTCATGGCCCTCTTAATGGAAGTATAAATTTTATAGAAGATGACTTAATAAAATTAGAAGTGTCTAATGTCCCTACAGATACCTTTGTAGAAGCAAGAATATTATTTCCAAATTCATTTATAAGCCAAAGTACTAATAAAGGAAATAGAACTCTTGATAATATAGTGGATCAGGAATTAGCTTTGATTAAATCGGCAGAAGAAAAAGCTATATCAAAAGCCAGAAATAAAAGTACTTTTAACAATATTGCCCTTATAGTATCGGGTTTACTTGTGGCTTTAACTGGATTTATATTTAATAAATTGAGGCGAAATTCGGATATATATGAATCATTAAATAGCAAGTATCCTGAGGATATTACACCTGCTGAGCTTAGAATGCTTATGGCTTCCGTTATTGATTCTAGAGCCTTAATGACAACGATCTTTGATTTTGCAAGAAAAGGATATGTCAATATAGAAGAAATTGAAAGCTCACAAAAGAAGAAAAAAGATTTTTTATTTTCAAAAACCATTAGACCAAGGGCAGATCTATTATCTCATGAGGAATTCCTCCTTGATTGGTTATTTAATACTATTGGAAATGGCAATGTAGTTTCTACAAGAGATATAGAACAATATAGAAAAAAATCATTTGATAAATTCAATCGAGATTTTAACTCATGGCAGAAAAAGGTTAGCTCAGATTTAAAAAATAGAGATTATTATGATCCCAGCAGTAAGAAATGGGGATTTATAACTTTAACTATAAGTATAATATCCTTTATTGTGGGAATTATTGCTATGGTATTTGAAGCATTCTATGGCGGAATTTTACTTATATTGTCAATCTCACTCTTCGTATATAGCATATTTATATTTTACAGAAAATCAGATAAAGGATATATCCAATATCAACTATGGAAGGATTTCAAGAAAAATCTAGATTATCAAGGAATAACACTAGAAGATTACAATATAAATATAACTACAGATAAGATTTTAATCTATGCCTTAGCTATAGGACTGCCTATGAAGTCAATAGATAGATTTAGAGAAAGAATGCCAGAGTCATATACATCAACCCACTGGTCTTACTGGTATTTTATGACAAACCGACACGGGGGCTCTAGTTTTGAAGATAGATTTAACTCATCATTTTATGGAAGTTCTGCAAGTTCTACTTCCAGCTCTATTGGAGGTGGAGGTGGCTTCTCTGGAGGCGGAGGCGGTGGTGCTGGCGGAGGAGGAGCAGGGGGATTTTAAATTCAGTGAATAGTGAAAAGTGAATAACTAATAGTTAAAAGGACCAGTTTTAGATTAGTTAGTATATCTATGATACCTAATCTAGTAACTGGTCCTTTTATAAAGATTTATAAATTATTCACTATTAGTTATTCACTAATTCTTTCAATTCTCCAACTATCTTATAATCTGTAGCTTTTAATTCTTCCATATTTCTCTTACCTAGAAGCAACATCACTATCTTCATTTTATGGATAGTTGCTTCTAAATAATTTCTTGCATTTTCATAACCTCCATGAAGCAGATATGATAGTATTTCCCCTGATATACCCGCCATATCTCCACCGACTACTAATGATTTTATAATGTCCATACCCGTTCTTATTCCACCACTAGCAATTAAGTTCAACTCCTGAGATAATTCTCTACATTTAATTAAAGCTAAGGCTGTAGGAATCCCCCATGAATAAAGGTCAGAAAAATCTATATTATTATATCTAATATTTTCGATTTCAATAAAATTAGTTCCACCGTAGCCAGATACGTCTATATTTTTAACTCCAACGTTATATAGTTTTTCAGCCACTTCCTTTGATATACCGAATCCGACTTCTTTTACTATAACAGGTTTGCCTATACCTTTTACAATAGTTTCAATGTTTCTCAAAATTCCCCTAAAATCTCTATCTCCTTCAAGCATAACTACTTCTTGAGCAGGGTTCAAATGCAGTTGTATTGCATCACCCTTTATCATGTCTAAAGCTCTTTTAACATCTTCTAAGGATGCCTGAGCATTAAGGTTGGCTATGACTATACCGTCATCTCCTATAGTTTGTCTAACTATTTCAAATGAATCTCTACATTCTTCTTCCTCACACAAAGCTATGGTTTGAGAGCCAACAGCCATTGGAATTTTAAATTCCTTAGCAATTAGTGACAAATCTCGATTTATTTCCCAGGAAAAGTCAGAACCTCCTGTCATTGCATTGATTATAATTGGATAATCTACAGTTTTCCCTAAAAAAACTGTTTTTGTGTCTATATCCTCAAAACTTAAATCTGGTAATGCATTATGTTGCAAAAATACGTCTTCTAATAACGTATCGCCTTTATAGGTTGTTCTTAGATAGTTCTCAACATGCTCTCTTTTCCTCTTTTTTCTCATATTTCCACCTCTATCTATTGACTTAATAAATAGTCTCCAAACATTTCTTGGACAATGGTTCTTGTCTCTTCTCTATTATATATCCAATAGTCAACTCCTGCAATCCTTTTACCGTCTCCAGGAATTGTATTTGTTGTCATATTTTCCATATTGATCTTTTTAGCGGATAATGCGCCTTTTGTAATAACCTTAAGTGGGATATTAGTCTCTACATAATCAAAATATGTTTCAATAAATTTTGGTATTTTTATTATGTTTTTAGGTTTTAGAGCTTGCTTAATTAGCTCCTTCATAAACATTTGCTGTGCTTTTATCCTTCCTATATCGCCTTCTTTGTAACCAGACCTATATCTTAAAAAATCATGTGCTTCTTTTCCATATAGGGTTTGTACTCCTTTTTTTAAGTCTATATGAAGTGGCGGAATTCCAGGTGTCGTATCATCATATTTCATTCTTTGAGGCACATCTATTTCTACTCCACCGATTGCATCTACTATTTCCATTACTGCTCTGTAATCAACTTTTACATAATAATCTATATCTATATTTAGAAAATCTCTTAGAGTCCTCATAGTAAGTTCTGGTCCTCCAAAGGCATGAGCATGATTGATTTTATCTTCTTTTCCTTTTATTAGCACTCTCGTATCTCTAGGTATAGATAGTAAATTTATATCTCCTGTGTCAAAATTAACTTTAAAAAGCATCATAGTATCTGTTCTTGTACCCTTAGACTTTTTCACGTCCTCAGCATCTACACCCATCATTAAAAATAAGATTTCATTGTCGACTTTTGGCTCCACTGCATTCTCACTACCTGGCTCTTCACCATCACCATCATCTACGGCTACTGTTGAATTCTTCCTTAGAAATATTTTTTCACCCAAAAAGGTGAATACTAAAGCAAAACATATAAATGATAATATAAATGATAGCACAAACTTCTTTTTCATCGTTACACCTCTAGTAATTAAATTATACATTAAATAATACTACATATGTCTACTAATTACAATTAAAAATATGACGAAATTAAGTTACAATTTAGATACAATGTCTATTTATGTAAAAAAAAGAGGCTATTTAGCCTCTTAAAATAATAAATGTCCTACTATTGCAATAATTGGTAATGTCACTAATGTTCTCTCAATAAATATAATAAATAGCTCTCCAACATTTACAGGAATCTTGGAACCTAAGATAACAGCACCTACTTCTGATAAATATATAAGTTGAGTAACAGAAGTTCCTGCAATCACGAATCTAGTTAGCTCAGATTCTATACTAGCACCAATTACAGATGGTAAGAACATATCTGCAAAACCTATAATCATAGTTTGACTTGCTTCTACTGCAAAAGGTATGTTTAATAGTTTCAATATAGGGATAAATGGCATACCTAACCAAGTAAATACAGATGTAAACTCTGCTAAAATTGTTGCTATAGTTCCAAATGCCATGATTACTGGCATAACCCCTACCCACATTTCAAGGACATTATGAAGTCCACCTTTAATAAAACCACTAACATCTGTACTGTTTTTAGCCTTCTCAATAGCTTGATCAAGTCCCCATGTAAATGGAGTGTATCCTACAGGCAGGTTTTCCATATTATCTCTACTAGTATCTGTTAGATAATCATCTTTCTTCCATGATAGTGGAGGTATGCGAGGAACTATAATAGCTGCAACTACTCCTGCAAAAGTAACTGCTAGATAATAAGGAACAAAGTGTTGTTCTAAACCAACTTCTGCTAATACTACTAAGGCAAAAGTAATAGATACTGCTGAGAATGTTGTAGCTATAACAGATGCTTCTCTGGTAGTATAATATCCTTCTTCGTACTGATTATTTGTGAGTAGAACACCTATAGTTCCATCACCTAACCAAGAAGTAATACAGTCAATTGAAGATCTTCCCGGGAGCTTGAATATTGGTCTCATAACTGGTGTAAGCATTGCTCCAACAAATTCAAGTAGTCCAAAATCCAATAATAAAGGAAGTAAAAATGCAGCAAAGAAAAATATAGTAAGTAAAGTTGTCAAAAGCCCATGTAACAACAAACCTCCTGTATTCTCATTCCATATCCATTCAGGTCCTATTTCAAAGTATGCCAAAATAACGAATATCATACCAACGATTCTAACTATGAACCAGAATATATTTACGTTAAATAATCCCTTTAGATTCTTGGATTTCTCAATAAAGCTTGGTTTTGCTACTTTATAAATTATGGTCATTATACCAGTAAAAGTAATGAGCAAAGTAATTATAGTTGGCAGTGCAGGTTCTAATATTGATGCGACAGATTTAGATAATATTGCAACTGGAATCGTATATTCCCCTTGAAATTTTAAAGGAATCATAAATAGCATAATACCAATTAAAGATGGAAGCATAAACCGTGTATAATCTGCACCAGAATATTTTTTCTTAGTCTTATCAGACATAGAAATCCCCCTCTCATATTTTATTTATTTTATCCCTTACTACCCTCCTTTCTTTATTATATTATCATAATATCACTAAACAACACTAATTTCAAGAAATCATATGAATATTTCAAATTTTCATTATTTTGGAATATATGACATGAAAATTTATATATCCCTTAATTATATAAGAAATCTTTACAAATATCTATAATAAAAACAAGATTTTATCTATAGTGATGTTTTTATTATAGATATTTTCTATTGGATTTGTTCATATTGGTGTGATAGTCTATCCAAGGAGAATAGTGTTTAAATTTAAAAGAAAAGGAGAGATGCAAATGAAAGAAATTATTAAAAAATTACCAGTTCCAATTGTTGGCTTAATGTTAGCTTTGGCAGCCATGGGAAACTTAGTCTTATCATATGGAGAAATATACAGAAATATCTTTGGTGTATTATCAGCAATTATTTTAGTTTTAGTATTAGTTAAAATTATTATGTTCCCAAAAGGTGTTTCTGAAGCTTTAGACAATCCAGTAGTTGCAAGTGTTTTCCCTACACTTTCTATGGGAATTATGCTTTTAGCAACATATCTTAAACCATTTGCTCCATCATTAGCATTTGGCATATGGATTATAGGGTTAGTATTACATGGCGTTCTAATTATTTATTTTACTAAAAAGTATTTATTTAATTTTGGAATTAAAAAAGTTTTCCCATCTTGGTTTATCGTTTATGTTGGCATAGTAGTTGGATCTGTAACTGCTCCTGCATTTGATAAAGCAAATATTGGACAAATTCTATTCTGGTTTGGTTTCATATCTTATTTTGCATTATTGCCAATAGTTCTTAAAAGGGTTTTTAAAGTTAAAGAAATACCTGAACCTGCATTACCAACTCTAATAATTTTTGCTGCACCTGTTGCTCTTTGCCTAGCAGGATATATGAATTCCTTCCAAGAAAAAAACATGTTTATTGTTTGGTTATTAGTTGCTTTATCTCAACTCTCATATTTATGTGTATTATTACAATTACCAAAGTTATTGAAACTAAAATTTTATCCGTCTTACTCAGCTTTTACCTTCCCGTTAGTTATTAGTGCAATTTCTATTAAATTAACTAATGGATTTTTAGTTAAAATTGAGAAACCAATAGCTATATTAAAGTATGTTGTAAATTTTGAAGAATTAGTGGCTTTGGCAATTGTCATCTATGTATTAATTAGATATATAAGCTTTTTATTTGCCAGAACTGAAACAGCTAAATAATCTACTGTATTGATAATATTATATAAATAAATTTAAGGAGGCTTTCTATATGACTAAGGAAGAATTATTAGCAAAAGTTAAAGAAGAAGCAGAAGGATATTTTGCAAGAGGAGAGTTTTTCTGTTCAGAAGCAGTAGCTCAAACTATCAACAATTTACTAGGAAATCCATATGATAACAATATCGTAAAAATGGCTTCAGGATTCCCAATTGGTATGGGAAAATCAGGCTGTCTATGTGGAGCAGTAAGTGGTGGTCAAATGGCTCTTGGTATGGCTTATGGTAGAGTTCATGGTGAACCAATGAAAGAAAAAATGTTTCCTATGGCAGCATCATTACATGATTTTATAAAGGATGAATATGGTGCAACTTGCTGTAGAGTTATTACTAGACAATGGGCTGGAGATAATTTCATGAGTCCTGAAAGAAAAAAACATTGTATTGAAATAACTGGAAAAGTTGCAGAATGGGTTGCAGCAAAATTAATAGAAGATGGCCAAGTAGAAGTTGCAGAAACGGTAGAATAAAAAACCACCATTTAGTAGCTACTAATAAGGCAGTATCACAACAAACTGAAATAGGGTAGCTGTCATATAGGGTGCAAAGCAAAACGGGCATATCGTCAAAATGGCGATATGCCCGTTTTGTCACGCAGTAGAATGCTATTTTGAGGGTGGCAATATAAAACCTTTACCCACCTTGTTTTCCCGTCTGCAACTGTTTCAAGGCTGCAATCTTCTGATAAGTGTGTACTTACTTCCTCACTGGTCTGATATACTTCCAAAACCGCTGGGGATTAAAATAAAAGTAAATTATTCTACCAGGGGAAGTATCAAAGCAGTAACCGGTGCCTGCAAAATCAAAAGCTGCCATTGCCTTTTCAACCTTTTCCTCTACACTACGATTTTCCTGCTCATAATCGTATGGACCATGTTCAAAAACAATATACTCGGCTTCGGGAACATCAATCATAAGCATTTGTGGTGGTACTTCTCCTTTATAGTCAAAAGGAAGACGTACACCATAACACTCTGTACGTGGAATACCCCAATCGCAGAGCCTGCCATCCGGGTCATTCATGTACGCCATAATCTGACCGCTGCTGCTGTTAGATTCGCTCCCACCATCGTCATCCAATTTGCCCTTGATACTATCGAGTAAGCCGCAAATTGTTTCGTAGTCCTGTCCTGGAATAAGACTTTGCTTTTGCCAAAAATCCCAATATCCATTACTCTCATAGTTTTTAATGTGCAAAAATTTGTGTGCGGGAATGGTTACAAAATAAATTTTAACATCATCTGTAGATTTCATCATACCAATCTCTCCAAATCCTAAAAAGTAGCGATCGAAAGGATTTATTTTTGTGCGAAGAACGACAGGCTTAGGCCTTTTTCGGTATTCACTTGGAGTTACACCATATGTTCCCTTGAAAGCTCTGGTAAAAGCTTCATGTGATGAAAAGCCATAATCAAAAGCAATATTCAAAATGCTTTTTTCACTATCTCGAACCTCTTTTAGTGCAAAGGCTAATTTTCTATGCCGCAGATAATCTCTAAATTGCATACCCGATATTTCTTTGAATTTTCTCGTTGTATAAAATTCGGAATAACCCAGCTTGCGAGAAAGAAAGCATAGTGTCAAGGCTTCGTCATTATAATTTTTAATACATTTGTCAATTTCATCAACGATTATTTGAATTTGTTTCTGCCACTCGTACATTCGTCTGTTCACCTCGTTTCAATCACCCTACATTTATTATAAAGAAATAGAGAGATTACTGCTTGATTTTACTTGCTGTTGTTTCATTTTTCTCTTTTAAGTTCTGCATCTTTGCGTCTAGCTATTTGATAACTGACATATTGAATTGTTTAATGCTGATTAGAGTTTCTTGTTTGCACTTCGGGCAAAATAGTGGAAAGTGCTTTAGCTCCGTATCTTCCCGGATTTTTAGACTTATTTTGTTCCCGCATACGGGACACAATATTCATTGTTCACCCTGCACCTCACCACCTCGATTCCTAATAACAAGAATCTTATTTCGTTTCAATATGAGATTTTTGAAATCTTATTCTATCCTTATTTGTTGGAATACCATTCGATATTTTTTCCCATCTTCCTTTGTTGAATAATTCATATTCCTCAAAAGCACACGGTAATCCGTTTGCGGTAGCTATGTCACTACTATCCATAAGCTGAAAATGTAAATGTGGAGCAAAGGAATTACCTGAATGACCTACTTTGCCGATGATTTCCCCTTTTGTTACACTCTGACCGACTGAAACTTGAACAGTCCCTGTTTGAAGATGACAAAGTGCAGCATATATATTATCGCCATATTCTATAATGATGTAGTTGCCCGCAACTGATTGTACGTCGTCTTTTTCCGTATAGGCCGTACATCTCCTAACCCCCTATTCATTGTTGGAAGTGTAGAATACTTTTCTAAACTTAGCTTCATCAATTTCATCAAATAATTTTGGATAGCAGCTTAAATGTTGTGTTCTATTTTCAATCTCCTTATTAACCTCATTGGAATTAGTAGTCCATAAAAGTTTATTAAACTCTAAAATCTAAGGATACTTTTCCAACAAATTAATTTGCAAAACATATGATTGACGCAATTTGTCAAAAATATCTTTTTCATCATAATTCATCAACTCAAAGTATTCTTTTTCCATTAGGTGGTTTTTTTATTCTGACATCAATCTCTTTTCTCCTGTTATTGCTTGAATAGGGGCTATATCTTGTGAAAACTCTAGAGTTCCCAGAAATTCTCCATTTTCGTCTCTCACAGCAAAATAACTAATTAGAATATATTTATCTCCCATCTTGATCCAAAAACTCTCACTATCTTTCTTTCCTCTCCTAAGATCGTCTACTAACTTATCTACCACATTTACAGATGCAGGAGGATGACAGTTTTCAACTGATCTACCAATCACCGCCTTAGTTCTGGCAAATATTCTCTCTTTTCCTTGGGAAAAATATTTAACTATATTATCCTTATCTACAAATGTCATATCTCCGGGTATAGTATTTAATATATAATTAATCTCTTTAGATGTTAATATTCCTGTTTCAAATTTTATATATCCATTATCTACTGTATTATTTATCTCTTCTTTTGCCTTTTGTTCTACATTTACTCTTACTCTATTCCATTTCCCTTCTGGAGCTATTAATGCATATCCTATCTCATCCGATTCATCATATATGCTAATCCATTCATCTTCTGTCAAAGTATCTAAACACATAGGGAATAATATGCTATCTTCCTTAAATATCATTTCTTTTATCTGAATTAGCATCTCCTCCACTTTTTCAGCAACCTCATCTTTATTTCCCTTATATGAAGTTAAAGATAATTTAATATCCTTTATTTTAGCTCTTATTTCATCATCTACACCCCACATAACCTTCGGTGGTGCTGTAATTCCATACTTCTCTAGATATGGGAATATTAGGTTTTCCTTTCTACTATAATGTTTATCAATATCCCAGAGTAAATTAATATCAGCAATTAAAGTAAATATATTTTCCTTCGAGTCATTTCCTTTAAATCTAACCAAATTAGGCTTGATTACATTTTCTATATGTTCCTCTATTGCCTTATTTTCCTGTCTCATAGTATAAATAGGATGTCCTGGTACTTCTTCAGGATGATGAATTTCTTCTATAGAGCCTTTAAATACAGCTGCATGAACATCACAAAGATTTTGTATTTCTTCTATAGGTAATCCTTCTTTAACAAGCTGTACCTCCATTTCTGATATTTCTTTTGCAGATACTCCTTTAATTACCTCAGCAAATTTTGCCTTTACTTCTTCTACCGTTTTTCCTTCATGTAGCTCTTTAATTACTTCTTTAAGTATCTTTTGTCTATGTTCTCTATTATTAATTAATTCACTCATTTTATCACTCCTATATTCTATTTCTTAATATAATACCCCTTATACGCTAATATAATTAAGTAAATAAAAGAATTGCCCCTAAATAGGGGCAATTCTTTTATTTACTTATTTCTAATGAAGACAATGCTTCATTTACAAGTGATACAACCTTATCCTCTACATCCTTATTTATTAAATTGTTGTTTTCTTTGATAACATCAATATATTTATTTACTACAAATGCTGTAGCTGAATCTTTTATTTTAGCTGTTTTATTATAGCTTTCTAATACATCATCATAAATCTTCTTTGTTTCAAAATCAGCTATTGGAGTATTATCTAACCCTCCTAGATAGAGAGCTAGTTTGTTTTTATAGTTTCCTAGCATTTCTTCATATCTCTGTCCTTGGGAATATTTCTCAATATATTTCTCTGTTTTTATTATTCTATCAGCCAAATCATCATAGGAAATCCTTAGTCCAGCATCCATTGCTACTGGCTCATTTGAGTCCATAGCTTTAATCTCGATATATTCCTTCATTTCATCTGAAATATAATTATTGTATTGTTTTATTTTTTCATAGTCTATTATTGGATAATAACTTCCTTCTAAATTTATAAGTTTATATTTACTATTTATTGTTTTTGTAATTTCGTCACGAAGCTTTTCATTCTGTATGTCTTTTATCTTATCCTCTGGGTAGAAAAGTTCTGTGCCTGCAATAGTCATTAGTTCTCCATTAGTATCTGCCTGAGAAATTTTATTGGTTGTAACATCTAAGGACTGATTAAGTATTTTCTCTAATTCTGATACCATCTTGTCCCCTTCTATCTGAGAAAGCTTTCCTATATTCTCATCTATAAAAAAGACTATCTTATCTAACTCTTTACCATTTAAAGCATTGTTAAATTCTGCCATGATCTTTTCTCTATCTTTTTCATTTGCACCTAAATCTTCTGTAGGTCCTGCTGGCTCTTTAACAGGATCTGTTATCGCTGGACTTTTCTTTTTACATCCTGAAAGAGTTGTAACTAAAACAACTAAAATAAGAATTATAGCCATATTTATTGACTTCTTCATAAATATCACCACTTTCATAATTATTTAATTAATATTATTATACCCAAACTATACCATATACTTAATAATAAGTCGTTACATTTCTATTACAAATCCTATGAAAAGCATTTCTATTTTATTTATTTTATTATACAATAGTATAGATGCATAAATGAAGGGTGGTTTATTATGGATATTAAAATATTAAAAAAAGAAAAGTCTATATATAAAGTGAATTTGTTTTATCTTTGTACAATTATATGGTCTATATTTAGCCAATTCTTACCTACACCAGCAAATTCATATCAATATATAGCGTTTTTAATACCTATTAGTATTTATTTATTTTTCAATAGATCTGAAGTGGAGAGAATACTGAAGCCAGATATGTTAGACTTAAAAAGTACAATAATTATATTCCTTATATGGCTGGCCTCATTACCCCTTATATTTTTAATTGTTGAATTATATATTTACTTTTTTGGAAGCACTTTAGCAGATATAGTATCTCAAGATACTCATGAAACCTTTGCTTTCAATCTATTTTTTACTGCAGTAACTCCTGCTATTTTGGAAGAAATCTTAATGAGGGGAATTATATTAGATGGATATAGAAACAAATCTAGATTAGTAGCTGCTACAATGAATGGTCTTATGTTTGGAATGTTACATTTAAATTCTTTCCAATTTTTCCATACCTTTATAGCAGGGTTTTTAGCCTCTTTTCTTGTATTCGCTACTAATTCCATATTTGCAGGCATTCTTATTCATATGATAAATAATGGTCTGCCTTTGACATTAAACTATTTATATCCTCCTAATCCTAATATTGGATATGCAGAGGATCCAAATTTTCTATTATTAACTCTCTATGCTCTATTAGGCGTTATGTTTTTATTTCAATTGATTAAAGTATTATTTAAAATAAATAATATCCCTTTTAGAAAAGATAAAGATTTATCTGATGAGAAGATTTTCAATCTACCTTTGATATTGTCAATGTTTATATTTTTAGGATTTAGTGCTTTGATAATATTTTCAATTTAAGTATTTTTTATTATATTATATTATTAAAATAGTGAAGTTTTTATAATTGAAAAGATGATCCTTGTAAAATACAAGGATCATCTTTTCAATATCCCTTCTTAGTTTTATTATTCTCTACATAATAAACCTAATGCTTTTTAAATCCTTCTATAATTTAAAATATTATAGCTTTCCATGATATTAACTAATTAAATAAAAAATAATATTTTTTATATCAATACTAAAAAATCAAAAATATTTATTTACTTAATATACTATTATTAATACTGTCTTTTAAATTAACAGAGCCTTGAAAAAAATAGTCAATGTAATACAATAATATTATATTGACTATTTCGGTTAAACCAATATAGTCAGAAAGGAGTCTCTATGAATAAGAAATTTTATGAATTACCAGAAGAAAAACAGATGCGAATAATAAATGCTGGCTTTGAAGTGTTTGGAAAAAACGAATATAAGAAAGCCTCAACTGAGGAAATTACTTCACGTGCAAATATATCTAAAGGACTACTTTTTTACTACTTCCATAATAAAAAATCTCTATATCTATTCTTATATTCATACGCAGAAAAACTTGTCAAAGAAAGTATTATTAATCTCCATTTTAATGAAATAACCGACTTTTTTGAGCTTTGTGAATATGCAGCTTTACAGAAATATAAGCTTTTACACAAATCTCCCCATATCATGGAATTTATAATGAGAGCATTTTATTCACAAAGGGAAGACGTATCAGATGATATTAACAAGAAATTTCAGAGCCCAACTTCTGGATTTTTGGCAGAATATTTTTCAAAAATAGACTATTCCAAATTTAAGCCTGAAATCAATCCACAAGATATATTACAAATGCTAATATGGATGACAGATGGCTATCTTCATGAAAAACAAAGGCAAAATACTACATTTGTACTTGATGAATTAATGGATAAATACGGAATATGGTCAAAGATGCTTAAAAATATATCATACAAGGAGGAATATCTATGAGTGTAATCACGGTTTCAAATTTAACAAAGGATTATGGCAAAAACAGAGGGATTTTTGATCTGAGTTTTGAAATACACAAGGGTGAGGTTTTCGGATATCTGGGACCAAACGGTGCTGGAAAAACTACAACTATTCGTCATCTACTTGGATTTCTAAATGCTGACAAAGGAGAATGCCATATCGGTCAGTTAAGTTGTAGAACTGATGCTGAACAGATTCAAAGGGACTTAGGATATCTTCCAGGTGAAATAGCATTTTTTGACGACATGAGCGGAATCGGATATCTAAAATTTATAGCAAATATGCGTGGTATGAAAAACTTTGAAAAGATGAATGAATTAATATCATACTTTGAACTTGATCCCAGCGGACGCATCAAGAAAATGTCAAAGGGGATGAAACAGAAAATCGGAATTGTCAGTGCTTTTATGCATGACCCGTCAACACTTATTCTCGACGAACCTACATCTGGACTTGATCCTCTCATGCAAAATAAATTTATTGAACTTATACTCAATGAGAAAAGCAAAGGTAAAACAATTCTGATGTCATCCCATAGCTTTGAAGAAGTGGAGCGTACTTGTGACCGTATTGGTATTATTAAAAAGGGTAGATTTGTTACAATCGAGACGGTAGCAAATCTCAAAAAGGCACAGCGGAAAATATATAGTATTTCCCTACGAAACGAGAAGGCCGCCAAGGATTTCGCCACCGAACCTCTGGAGATCATCTCCATAAATGGAGATAAGGTTCAGGTTGCAATAAAAGATAATATCAAGGTACTAACGACAGCATTGGACCGTCATCCCGTAACAGGTATTGATGTAGTATCCCAGAGTCTTGAAGAAATATTTATGTCATATTATGGAGGTGAAAATAATGCTTAACTCAGTGCTTTTAAAAAATACTCTAAGGTCAAACTATAAGTTGATACTTATCTTTCTAGGTGTTCTTGCAATGTATATGACCATCATAATAGGAATGTTTGATCCCAATGATTTGGATATATTGAATCAGCTCGCCGCATTGAAATTATCACCGGAGTTACTTGCAGCATTCGGATTCACTTTAACAGACACAAGCCTTGTAGGATTTATCGCCTCTTATTTCTATGGACTTTTGATGCTGGCTCTTCCCATGGTATGTTATATTATTCTTGGTAACAGTCTTGTAGCAAAACTAGTAGATAAAGGTTCAATGGCAAGCGTTCTTTCCACTCCTATTTCAAGAAAAAAAGTTGCTCTTACACAAGGTATGTTTCTACTGGCAGCAATTACTTCTCTAGTAGCCTTTGTAACAGTTTGGGGTATTTTTATCTGTGAAATGAAGTTTTCAGGACTTTTGGACATAAGTGCATTTATCAAAGTGAATTTTGGTGTATTGCTACTTCATTATGCAATCAGTGGTATTTGTTTCTTCGCTTCTTGTCTATTTAATGAAAGTAAATTATCTCTTATGTTGGGTGCAGGTTTACCGATTGGGTTTTTGCTTATTCAAATGCTTCATAACGCAAATGGAGATATAGAAATATTGAAATATCTTACTATTTTTTCATTATTTAACCCACTTGATATAATTCATGGTGAAAATATTTTGATACAAATGCTTGTGCTTATAATTATTACTGTTACATTTTACATTGGAGGAATTATTGTATTTGATAAAAAGAATTTACCAATATAAATTGTATATTAAAAGCCGCAGTCAATATTTATTAGAGTAGCTTTTAATACTGAGCAAATCTTTCTATCTATTTATATGTCCTAACTTGAAACTAATAAAAAAGAAAAAATCCTAATTAGGATTTTTTCTTTTTTATGGAAAGTTATTTTAACTATTACACTCATATAATAATTGTTTATGGTTTACATATAAATTTTTTACTTTGTTTTTTCTATTTTCCAAGATATTTAATATGTAAACCTTCTTTGATTCATCATATAATGAAAAAATTTCTCTATGATCATAGTTATTGGTATACACTTTCCAATACCCGTTAAATAAGCATTTATCTCCATTAATAAACCCTATTACATCCTCATATGGTATACCTAAAAATATACCACTTTCATGGGGAAAACTACCATTGACTATCCTTTCCCTCAGGCAATTCAAGCATCGTTCCAATTGAAAATTATTATTATAACCAAATTCACATAATAGCTTATGATTTTTTTCTAATCTTAGATGTTCGGAAAGATTAGATCTATCATAAACTAGCAAAACAATGCCTTCCTCTGTTTCTTGAAGCGTAATCGACTCTAGATTATATCGCCCCAATATATTACAGCCATTTTCATTCCAGTAATTATAAAGCTTTCTTCTACAATTTTTTAATGTAATAGTAGACGCTGGCTTAATGCCCGTAATAACTGGAGATAACATACATCCAATAAAATTTTCTGCATACTCATATTCGTCTAATAATTCAATTTTATTTAAGAAACTCATTAACAAATTGCCAGCCATTATTTACTTCCTATTCTGCAATCCTTCTACCATAGTCCACACATTTATTGGCTTCTTCTCCCTCTGGGAATAAGTTAACTATACAACCTTCTTCGAATATATTTGCTCCATGGGAACCCATTCTTTCGACCCAGTTCCTCATCCATTCTCCATCACCCCAATCATAAGAGCCAAATAATCCTACAGTTTTATCCTTTACACTATCTTTTATAGACTCTACAAAAGGCTCCATTTCATTTTCTTCAATTATCTCACTTCCCATTGAAGGTGAACCAAGCAATAATATATCTGAATTGACTACATCCTCTATTTTTGCATTTCCGACAGGAATTAACTTTACTTCAGAACCATTTTCCTGTGCTCCCTTAGCTATTAAATTAGCCATTTCTTCTGTATTACCTGTGCCTGACCAATATATTATAGATACTTTTTTCATATTTACTACCTTCCTTTCTAATTTGAATTTAGATTTATTTAATAAGCGTTATCAATGACAACTATTTCCACCTTCAGATTGATCACAGCCGCTGCATCCACATCCACAGCTACTGCCATTTTTCTTCGATTTATATATACTGCGGACAGCTAAAGCTATAGCTATCAATACAATAGCGCCAACAATGTATGTTCCCATAAATTATCTCACCGCCATTCCTTCTTTCCCCTTAGATTGTTTTTGGACTTGATCAGGGGAATATGGTTTTTTAAATAACATAAATATCATCAAAGCAGCAAAGATAAGGGCAAATACAGTACCAATGCCAAATCCATTGCCTTGAATAAGCATTCCAATCTGATACACAATTAAAGATACAACATATGCAAGAGCACATTGATATCCTATAGCAAAAATAGTCCATTTACCAGACATCATTTCCCTTCTAAGTGCTCCTATGGCAGCAAAGCAAGGTGCACACAATAGATTGAATATAAGGAATGAATATGCAGATAGTTGAGTAAAAGCCGCTGCAAATTGAGGCCAATATTCAGCACCATCTTCTGCTACTTCAGCAAATCCATAGAGAATTCCAAAGGTTCCTACTACATTTTCTTTCGCTATAAGCCCAGTAATAGACGCAACTGCTGGCTTCCAATCTCCCCATCCTAAAGGTGAAAATATGGGTGCAATGACATTACCTATACCAGCTAAAATAGATTCTTCTGCATCAACCATTTGCATTGACCAATTGAAACTGCTCAAGAACCAAATTAAAATTGTCGCTAATAATACAATAGTTCCAGCTTTTTTTACGAAGGCTAAACCACGCTCATACATAGTTCTTAAAACGCCTTTAACTTTTGGAAGATGGTATGCTGGCAATTCTATGATAAAAGGTGATGGCTCACTTGCAAATAATTTGGTTTTCTTCAACATAATACCTGAAACAATTATAGCTGCTATACCCACAAAATATGCAGATGGGGCTACCCATACTGATTCTGGAAATAGTGCACCAGAAATCAATGCAATTATAGGTAATTTAGCACCACAAGGCATAAAAGTTGTTGTCATGACTGTCATTCTACGTTCATTATCATTTTCAATAGTACGAGAAGCCATAATTCCAGGAACACCACATCCAGTAGATACTAATATTGGTATAAATGACTTACCAGACAAACCAAATTTTCTAAATATCCTATCCATTACAAAGGCAATACGAGCCATATACCCACAATCTTCTAAAATCGCTAAGCATAAAAACAATACAAGCATTTGAGGCAAGAAACCAAGAACGGCTCCTACACCTGCAACAATCCCATCAAGAATCAATGAACTTAGCCACTCGGCAGTTCCCATACTTTCAAGAAAACCTCCTATAGCTTCAGGAACTATTTCACCAAATAGACTGTCATTTACCCAGTCAGTCATAGCTGTTCCTACAGTAGAAATAGAAACATAATAAATAAGAAACATAACTATTGCAAAAATCGGTAATGCCAAAATTCGGTTAGTTACAATTCTATCAATCTTATCTGATGTAGTAAGTCTAGATTTATTCTTTATTTTGAAACATTGTTTAATAATGGATGATATGTATGTGTACCGTTCATTTGTGATAATACTTTCACTATCATCGTCAAATTTCTGTTCACAATCTACAATTATATCTTCTATCTGTTGCTGTAATTCGGTTCTAAAGGATGTTTCTTTTAATATTTCCTTATCTCGTTCAAATAACTTTATAGCATACCATCTTATACTTGAGCTGTTAATCTTATCTTTAACTAAATCACTGATTCTATTTAGCGCATCTTCAACTGGTTCCGAAAAAGTATGCTGTGGAACAGATTTAGCATTTGATTGTACGAAAGCCACAGCTTTTTCCACAGCGTTCTTTGAACCAATACCTTTAATGGCAGATGTTTCAACCACTTCACATCCTAAAGCTTTGCTAAGTTTTTTAATATCTATGATATCACCATTTTTCTTAACGATATCGATCATATTAAGTGCTACCACTACCGGAACTCCAATCTCTGTAAGCTGAGTAGTAAGATATAAGTTCCTTTCAAGATTTGAAGCATCAACAATATTAATTATTGCATCTGGTTTTTCTTTAATTAAATAATTCCTTGAGACAACCTCTTCCAATGAATATGGAGACAATGAATATATACCAGGTAAATCTTGAATAATAATATCTTTATTAGCCTTTAGCCTTCCATCTTTTTTCTCAACTGTTACCCCGGGCCAGTTACCTACGTGCTGATTACTTCCAGTCAAATCATTAAACATAGTCGTTTTCCCACTATTGGGATTTCCTGCCAATGCAATTGTTATAGACATAAGATTATTCCTCCTCTCATAATTTTCTTAATCTACTTCCACCATTTTCGCATCACTTTTCCTTAAGCTAAGATCATATCCACGAACATTCAGCTCTATAGGATCTCCTAAAGGAGCCACCTTTCTAACCATAACCTGTGTACCTTTTGTCAATCCCATATCCATAATTCTGCGCTTAATAGAACCTTCACCATGAAGTTTTAATACAGTTACGGTCTCCCCGCAAGCAATTTGATTAAGGGTTTTCATTTTTTATTCCTCCTCTTTAAACTAAAATTTTACTAGCCATCTGACCATCGATAGCTACTCTTGTATCCTTTACATTTATAATAAGATTTCCCTTGATTTTAGATATAACTACTATATCCTCACCAACAACAAATCCTAAGCTGCCTAAAAATCTTTTAGTCTCATCTCTTCCGTTTATCTGTTTTATTGAGATTTTTTCACCTTCATTTACAAATGTGAGAGGCATCATACTTCATCTCCTTTCTCCTCTAACTTTGTTGAATAAATAAAAATCTAATTAATACTATTGTATCGATATTGATAATCATTATCAATATCGTTGTAAAAAAATATTGATTTTGCTCTTAATTTAAAATCAATTTTATAAATTATATTATATGTTTATTAGTTAAATTGGTAATATCTAAGTTTATCGCATTCTTATATTACTCTACTAGATATTAACAAACCTTAACTTTTAATTGAAGTAATGTTTCTTCAAGAGAATTTTTACTGCTTGTATGACATCTCAATATAGGTATCTTTTTCCTCTTGGCCTCTTTGGTAGCAGTAAGTGCCATCTTATGAGAAACCGTATTTGTAAATAAAACAATAGCTTGTGGCTCTCCAATATTCTTATTAAATCTAGATGGCATCTGTGTAAAAATTTTCATCTTATATCCGTGTTTATCTCCGATCTCCCTATAATCATCATGCATTCTATCGTGTCCACCTACTAAAACTATGCACATTATGTACCCTTTAACATAAAATGCTTATAATGTATTATTTATGCTAAAGGACTCCCTCCTTTCTTTTGAAAATTATTTAAGGCTTTTACTATTATCCTTAATATAATTCGCTAATTGATAATCATTATCAATTAGTCTTTTAAAAAAAACCACTTTCTTAGCAAGTAGTTATTTTTGTTCCAATAATAATTGACATAATTATTCTTTTATTTGTATCGTATGATATCAAAATAACTATTAAATGTCAATAAAAACTTATAATATATTTCCTTTTATTTTTATCAATATAAAAGGTCCCCAAAAGCTGTCCTCACATAGGGATTGAAGAAAAACTTGAATGAACAGCTTCAAGCGGGGCAAAAAAGACCACATAAGAGTTTTATACTCCTGTGTGGTCTTTTTAACATTCAGCTAACTTTGTCCCAATAGTTCTATAATTAATAGTTTATCTGCGATATCCTTAATAAAATGAGGAATTTCCTCTATATGTTGTGCAATAGCTTTAGCTTTTCCTGGCTTTGAAGAAATATGATATTTTTCAGAAATAGTTTGTTCCATTGAAGTATAATCCTCTATTGCTGTACGCAAATAGGATTCAAAGTCTTTACCGAAGTATGCATAATCGGCTCTAACAATACAATTTTCAGTTTCTGTATCCCATTCTTCTTCGCAAAAGATGCCATTAAACACATCCCTAGTTTTTGATGCATTCCTGTCACAATCAAATATAGCATAACAATTGTAACCGTATGCTTTAAATAACCTCCAGTACAAGGGGATTGCATCCTTACCGCGACAATTAACAATTTCGGTTCCATGTTCAGCTAAAGAATACCCACTACGTTTTAAATACACTGGCAGAGCAAAATATTCAGTAGCTCCCTCCACTAATATGATTGTTTCTGCAAACATTCCTTTTAACTGGTCTGAAAATAGTTTTGTTGAGTAAAAATCAATTATGTTTTCTGGTGACACACAATTCTCTGGAACACCTGACCCTATACAAAAATCGCAAAGTTGTTGAGCGGATAGTTGTATTGCTTTAGTAACTCCACCCTCTTTATGTACTCGAACAAGTCCGTCTAAGTATTCTGCATCTATGAATTCTGCGGAATGTGTTGAAATGATTACTTGAATACCACATGAACACATATCTACAACATATTCCTTTAACCATCTTTGAGCTAAGGGATGGAGATGAGCTTCTGGTTCTTCAATAATCAACACAAAATTTTCACCTGTGAATACTTCCATATATGCTTTAACAAAAGCCATTAATAAGACTTGCTGTTCACCAGTGCCGAATTCTTCAAATCCACGAATATTATCTCCCTCTTTTGCATAGATCCGAAGTGACTTTGCATAATTGTTTGGATCATAGGCTGAAAAATCTACAGCCAATGAATGAACAAACCCTTTTACTGCCCCCTTTAGAGCTTCAGAAAATCGATTAAAAAAACCAGAGAATTCATCAGTCTGTTCAAAGGATGCTGTAATTTGATTAAAGGCTTGTGATAATTCATCTTTATGCTCTGTACTTAAGGCTTCATGTATCTTCTTTGAAAACTTGCTTAACAGAGAATAGCTACTACTATAATTAAAAGCACTCTGGATATTTCTTTCAGCATCAATCAAATAGGACTGACAAGCAGAACGCTGTTCGTTAGTGGGATATATTTTGTTTCCACTGCCATCGTGCAAAAGATTATTATTAGCCTGTCCATTATAACCATAACTTACAGCTATAACGTCATATCCATTACCTCTATTATCATAATATAAAGGCTTAGTAAATTTAGCGGTAATATGTGCGGTAGGATATTCATTTTGATTACGTTTAAAGTAATCACTTTCCAACATCTCAATATAAGTTGGATATCTTTCACCAAGTATTCTATTTATAGCTGATAATATATTAGATTTTCCTGCGTTATTCGGTCCAAATAGGACAAGTGGCTTATTTGGAGGAAGTTTAAGAGCCACTCTTTCTATCGATCGATAATGTTTAATTACAATTGCTTCTAACCTCAACCTTTCATCCCCCTAAATTAAATTACTCTGCCAATACTTCTTTAATAATCTGAGCCATCTGTTTGTTGTTTAACTGATCACGGAAGCAAACAGCTAAACCAGATACTTTATTACTTTGTACAATTCTTTAATCTCCTGAACAACCATATATTTCCTCATGAAATCATAATCAACTTTCCCAGTTGAATTAACCGGTAACATGATTTTTTGCCTTTTCATTCTAGCAGCATTGAACTTATAACCATAAGCATATTTGCTTTTTTGTTTTAAGATACATTGCTTTAGGAACAAGTAACAATATTTATTCCTTGCGGATTTGTCTTTAAAATGAAGTCTTTTAACATCATCAGAAAAAATACACTCATATGGATGATAAAAGTTATCCACAACGCTACCATTATAATTTACTCCGAGAAGGTTGCTATCCAAGCTATTATTTATATTCGAAACAAAGTTTGTAACCCCATTATTACCATCTGTTGATCCAATAAATGGTCGCTTCCCAGGTTTTTGATCTGCTTTTGTTAATCGAACACCTGACCTAATATCAACGATATTCTCAAGCCAAAATTCTTTCCATTGTATATTTTTACACCCTAGAGAATATTCTGATTGCCCTAAATAGACAGCTAACTTATATATATATTCAATTACTAAATTATCTGAACCAAGTATTTTATTTCCGTTGCCTACATTATTTGCAGAAACTAGTGGTATATCAACATTCTTATAAGCTCCAATCTTATTCTGTTTACTTCGATTTTTTTCAAATAATTCGGTTAAATAAGATTCTTTTCTCTCTACATTTTTCAAATCAAGCAGTTCAAAACAACATTCAACTATTCTCTGTTTATAATAAATAACAATCTTTTGTCCCTGGGCTTTTTGTTCCTGCTTAATATAATCCTCCATGAACTTCCAGTTGGGATTGCCACTAGAATCAACTGGGAGTAAAATTTTAGTTCTATTTAGTCTAGTTAGAGTTGCTCCTGTGCTACCCCAGCTAAACTTTATCATTTGTATTTTTAATAATGGTACTAAAAATAAAGCAATTTCTTTGTTCAAGAATTTATTTTCTAAAATTTGGATATTCTGTCCAGTAAAAAAGCTCTTTGGTTGATAGAAGACAGTTTGAGTATCTAAACCAATTGTTATTACATTTCCTTTGTCAATGCTAAATCCATTGTTTTGTTTTTCACCGACAAACATATCGATTCCATTATTAAGATTACTTCTAGTAACATATGGGATGTCTCCTGTATTCTCGAGAAGTTTATTTTTGTCTATCCCACTATTAGTTGAACGAATATTAAAAAGTCCCTCTTCTCCACCTATAAAAAACTCTTTCCATCCCACACTGTCAAGTTCGAGTCTATTCATCACTTTCACCTGCCAGTTCTTCTGCAACTTTTAGAATATCTGGTTTTTGTTCTATGTAATATTTAGAGTTATCATCTTCTAGGCCAAATAGATATCCTCTACCATGCGTAATCATATTAACCTCAAAAGTGATGTAGTCAGCAATTGTATTTCTAAAATCTTCTTCAGAAGGAATTTCATCATTAAAATAATAAAAAGAGTGTAGCCATTCATCATCAGGCTCAATGGTTGTTTTTACGCAGAATTTCGTTTCTGGCTCAATTCTATCAAACCATACATCAAGCAGATGTTGCTTTTTATCCTTTGCACTTGCTGTTTCTACTAATCCTATATGTTTGGATACTTCATATCCATCATTCTCAAAATTGATAAACTTGCATATTTTATCTTTGTGATGAGGCCTACCCACAGTAAATACGACAATACAAGGATTCGTACCTACACCGTAGAAAGTATTTTTATTCAGGGTTATTACTCCTTCTAGAGTATGTTTCTTTAAAATATTTTGTTTAATGTTTTTTTCCTCTTTGGTTTTGCCCGTTACAGCACTTTGCGGTACGATAACTGCAACCCTACCGTCTTCGACAATAGAATCTAATAGATGCTCTGTGAATGCAATCTCGTAGAGATCAGGATTTTGTTTTGATCCTTGTGAATATGGTGGATTCATCATTCCTACAGTACAGCCTTTTTTCTGTAGTTTAGCAGGGTTTTGTTTCAAAAAATCTTCATTTTCTAGGTTGCTCTTTCCATCCCCACGGAGAATCATATTGGTTGTAGCTATAGTAAACATATAGCTTTGGTCTTCAATGCCATGAAGTTGATTTTTTCTAATATTCAACCTCTCAAAATCATCATCTGTTTGTTTTAACATATGACTCATGGCTGCTATTAAAAATCCTGCTGTTCCACAGCAAGGATCCAAGACATTATCTGTTGGCTTTAAATCTAGCAATTCACAAAACAATTCTGTTATGTGTTTTGGTGTGAGTACAATTCCTAGACTTTGTCCATCTCCACCTGAATAACTCATAAACTCTCCATAAAATCTTCCTAAGTAATCCTCTGAAGAACGATGGTATCTAATGCTTTGATAGATACTTTTATAGAGAAATTCAGTATAATGTTTCACTGGAGTTTTTCCAAGTGTAGGGTTAATCTGATTGATTTTTGCTGTATCTTTAATAACAGAAAACTGTCTCAATAATTTATCTTTTTTTACTTGTGGAGATACATTGGCACGAGCTAGGTTATCTTCTATAGCTTTATATATCTTCGCTCCATCGGTTACGATGTTATCACCATTTAAGTTGTTTATATCAAAGTTTTTGTATTCCATTTCTCGAAGGGCAAGTAAAATACCCGAGACAATCAACGGCTTATCCTTATCTTGAATACTGCCATAATTACGCAAATCTTCGTGAAGCGTAGCTGCGTCCTTTAGAATTTCAGTAGTTTCCTTTTCTTGGTCAGTGGCTTCTTTTAATATTTCCTTAATATAGTACTCATCAATATTTTCTTCTTTAAAAGATATAAATGTTTCTATTTCAGGTAGTTCTTTATAATTTAAGCGTTCGTCTATAAAAATAGGCGTGATACGATGCCGTTTTTCATTTCCTGAAACTCCAATGGCGATAACTTTTTTATATGTAGTATTTTTTATAAGGTGCTTGCCATAAAATAAAGCTCCATTAACTGCGTAATTAACATTACTTGAGGTATCCTCTTTAAGAATATTATGCTCGTCTCTTGCTTCGTGAAATGACAAATCTGCTTTATCCTCGATAACTATTAAAAAGTCTTTTACTACACCTGTATATTCTGGGAAACCAACATTTTTAGTTCCTGATTTTGATGCAGTTTTTAAGGCTCTATGTATTTCTTTAATATCGCTTCCTTGTGGAGTAAAGTAATCAAGATTTGCTTCTTTTAATAAATCATAAACCCATAAGTCTGTGCTTGCTTCTTTTCTCATAATTATAGTACTCCTTACTATATATTTTCATTTTCCTTAATGTGTTCTACTATATCTCCAAAATCACAATCGAGGACATCACATATTCGACTTAGAATACCAAGACTAACTGTTTCATCACGACCCAGCTTTGTCATTGTATTTGGTGCAATTTTTGCGGCTTTACGTAAATCTGATTTGCTCATCTTTTTATCAATTAATAACTTCCATAATTTATTGTACGAAATCGCCACAACTTCTCCCTCCATAACTATATACTGTTCGTATATTATAACAATAAAATCGCAACTTTTCAATAATTAGTCGCAATAATATGCGATAACTTTGTTTTGTATTGCTATGTGATTCTAAGTGTCAAATCATTTTAATTTATCTTGACTTTACATTTTTAGTTTAGGTATTATACTTCATTGATTTATTCGATCATTGCAATCCCATACTTTTAGACAAAAAAGTCGAAAAGTCTAATTGAAAAATCCAAAACTACAGCATTCAGCCTTCTTAAACTAAATATCACTTTCGCTCAAATTTGAGCAAAAGCATAAGCATTACAGCAGTCTTTACCTTAGAAAAAAGACAGGCTGTTTTTTTATTTTAAGGGTTCGAATCAATAGAATTCTTCGCTTATAGATGAGGAAGAAAAATATTTTAAGAAAATCCTCAACTAATGTGTTCTACCAAGGCTATAAGGTGAGAGGAAAATACTTTGCATGACCTTCCGAGTTAGCTATTTACTGTGATATTAGCTAGGGGGTTAATAATTTCGGCTATTAGTAGAGGAAAGCAATTCACAGAAATATTTGTTCCGGTACTCAAACTGTAGGTTTATGTCCTGTGGATGAGAGAGGAAATAGCATTCAAAACATACTCTGCTGATTTACCTTTCTTATGAACTACAAATGAAAGCATAGTTTTTCTCTCACAGCTCCTTGACAACTGAATACCCCGAAATGCAAGAGATACTTCAAGCAGAATATGCCATGACGATAATTCCGAGCGTATTCCTTGAAAGATAACGAGGTTGTGTCAAACAAGGCAAACCCTCTGGAACCGTAGCGTTTCGGGTCATTTATAACAGGCAAGGAGGTGAAATAACTGAATACACAATATTATAACTTGCCGCAGATGCTTAAAGATAAGCCACAGTTTTGCTGTTGGAAATATGAAGAACGAAGTGGCAGAAAAACCAAAGTTCCCTATAACCCAGTAACAGGAAAAAGGGCAAAACCAAATCAACGTGGTACATTTAAAGATTTTAGTTCGGCGGTTGCTGCTTTAAGTGATTATGACGGTATCGGATTTTTGGTAGGTAATGACATTTGCGTTATTGACTTAGATGATTGCTTCGACAGTGGAGATAAGCTTAAGCCTGTTGCCCAAAGTGTTGTAGAGGCCTTTAGTGGTTGCTATATGGAACACAGTCCATCTGGGAAAGGGCTTCATATTTTCTTTAAGGCCACTGGCTATGACTTTGACAAAACAAAATACTATATCAACAACAGAAAGCTGGGAGTTGAGGTCTATGTGGCTGGAGCAACAAACCGCTTTGTTACCGTAACAGGCAATGTGTTTGCAGATGGTGATATACCGGAGAAATCGAATGAACTACAGATGATACTAGATAAGTATATGCTGCGTCCTACCCCTGTGAAGCAACTTCAGGATACAGAAAGAGAATCCTATCTGTCTGACAAGTCTGTTGTCGAGAAGGCATTAAAATCGGCAAACGGAGAAAGATTCAAAGCATTATGGCAGGGAGATACATCTGGTTATGCTTCTGCCAGTGAAGCTGATTTGGCACTTTGCGGTATGCTGGCATTTTGGTGTGGCAGAGATATTGGACAGATGGACAGACTTTTCCGAAAAAGCGGCTTAATGAGGGATAAATGGAATAGACCGCAGTCTGGCAGCACTTATGGAATGATAACCATAGAAAAAGCAATCGCAAATGCTACTGAAATATACAAACCAGGTGGTAAGCGTTCATCAGCTACAGAAGATTTTGGAGAATGTTCCCTTGCTGACTTTAAGCCTGAGAGTAACGATCGCTACCCTTGGACGGATATTGGGGCAAGCAGGCTGTTTGCTGATTATTATAAATCTTTAGCCCGCTTTGTTCCCGAAAGGAAAATGTGGTTTTGCTATGAGAATGGCATTTGGATTCCTGATGTCGGCAATCTTAAAGTGATGGAAATGTGTAAATCATTGGCTAATCAACTGCTAACCTATGCTTTGACTATTCAGGATGAACATCAAAGAAAGGCATACATTGACTATTGCCGAAAGTGGCAGTCAAGAAGATACCGAGAAACGGTACTTAAGGATGCACAGAGCGTATATCCCATATCAATGGCTGAATTTGACCAAGACCCGCAGGTGCTCAACTGTTCCAATGGAACCTTGTTTTTAACATCCATGGATTTTCATCCCCACAACAGCGAGGACAGACTTACAAAGATATCTGGCGTTAAATATGACCCAGAAGCAAAAAGCGAGCGATGGAATAGATTTATTCATGAGATTATGAGCGGAGATGAGGAAAAGGCAAAATTCCTCCAAAAAGCCTTTGGCTACAGTATCAGCGGAGACACTCGGTATGAATGCCTGTTTGTTATCTATGGTGCTACAACTCGAAACGGAAAAGGTACGCTATGCGAGAGCATTCTTAAGGTATTAGGCAGTTATGGCTGTACCGCAAGGCCAGAGACTATCAGTCTGAAAAAGAACAATAACAGTTCAAGTCCAAGTGAAGATATTGCCCGGCTTGCAGGAGTACGCTATGTAAATATCTCCGAGCCTAGCAGAGGACTTGTCCTAAATGCTGCACAGGTAAAAAGCATGACGGGTGGTGACACCATCAATGCAAGGTTTCTACATGAGAATTCTTTTGACTTTTCGCCAAAGTTTAAGCTGTATATCAACACTAATTATCTGCCCGTTATTACGGATATGACGCTGTTTTCCAGTGGCAGAGTGGTGATTATCCCTTTTGAACGACACTTTGATGAAAGCGAGCAGGATAAAAACCTAAAACGCGAATTCGCCAAACCGAAGAATCAGAGTGCTATCCTCAACTGGCTAATTGAAGGCTATCAGTTGTTAAAGAAGGAAGGCTTGACTTTACCTGATTCTGTTAAGACAGCAACGGAGGCTTATAAGCGTGACAGCGATAAAATAGCATTATTTTTCGAGGATGCCTTGGAGGAAAGTCCCAACAGTGAGGTGCGGACATCCGAAGTGTATGCCCGGTATCAGCGTTGGTGCAGTGCCAATGGATGTTATTCGGAGAATGCAAGAAACTTCAAACAAGCCTTAACAACTATCGCCCGTGTAGAACGGAAACGACCACGTTCTGGTGGTGGAATGACCACAATGCTTATCGGATATAAGCTGACGGAAGAAGAATTTCTTCTTATTTAAACACAGTGTAGCAGCTTGTAGCAAGAAAAACAGGTTATATAAAAAATCACTCTCGTATAGAGAGTTTAGTTTTTACCTGCTACATCTTGCTACAAAGCTTAAAACCACTGAAAACACTGGATACAACTCCATGTGTTAATACCTACCCCTAGGGGAGGTTAAATCTCCACACCTTTTCATCCGGACAACGGGCGTGGGGCAACGCGTAAAAAAACGCAGTTTCAAACGGGGTATATACCCCCCATTTAATAAAATTTAGGAGGTAAACGATTATGGCAACATCAGCAACTTATAATAGAGCGTTTTGGAATGTTATGAAAGGAAAAGAAGAAAATAATCAAAATCTGAACGAGGGCTTTGATAATGCAGGAGCCTATGTCGCACCAGATGAGTTCAGAGAAGGCTTTAACACTGCTTTGGCAAAAGAGAATATATTCCGCAGATTTGCTACTGTTATCAATCTATCTTCTGCAGAAGGTAAAATTCAAGCGGTATCCTCAACGGGTACAGCAGATTGGGTTGAAGACGGAGATCCAATCCCCGAAAGTGCCGATACATTTACACAGTTTCTGGTGAAATCATACAAGCTGGCATCTCTTGTCAAGCTAAACCGCTCATTCGTCACCGATATGAACTTTAATCTTGAAAAATATCTGATGGGTGATTTTGCGAAGCGTTTTGGCAAGGCTGAGGAAAATGCATTGCTTAATGGAAATGGCACAACTCAGCCAACAGGTATACTTACGGCAGATGCAGATGTAACTACAGCAGATAGTGCTACCATCTCTTTTGATGAGATTATCTCTCTGTACTTTTCATTAAAAGATGAATACCGAAATAACGCTGTGTTTATCATGCACGATAATACAGCCATGCTTCTTAGAACCCTTAAGGATACAAGCGGCAGTTATCTGTGGAACTCTTCAGATAACACCATCTTCGGAAAGCCTGTAGTTACCTCTCCATATATGCCTACAGTATCTGCAGGAGCGAAAAGCATTGTATTTGGAGATTTATCATACTACTGGCTGATTGAGCGTCAGCCAATAACAATAAAAAAATTAAGTGAGTTATATGCATTGCAGGGGCAAATTGGATTTTCTGCTTACGAGAGATTGGATGGCAAGCTAATTCAACCAGATGCTCTGAAAATATTACAAATAAAAGCTTAAATGATGGATTAAGCACTGAGTCATCAATTCGGCTCAGTGCCAGTTCCTTCAAAACATCGGACAGGAGGTCACGATATGGAAAATCAAAGTAACAGCCGCACAACCAAATCCGATATCGGAGGTACGGTCTATGTTGTGGAATCACGAATAAGTGATTCAGCAAAGGAAAGTGCATATTCCAAGCTGAAACGACTGATTACAGCCAACGCAAAAAGCCTTTCAAAGTTATCTGATAGTTCATATAAACCCACGGAAATCAACTCGACTTCTTCAAGGTAGTACGGTAATATACATAGTGCTAAACCGCTTGAAGACTGTCGGAAATGGAGGATAAAAATGAATAGACAGTCAACATTTAGCACTATACGTAAATCAACATTAGCATTTGAAGAAGCGAAAATTACTGCTCTTTACTGCAGGCTTTCCCGTGATGATGAGCTTGCAGGGGACAGCAACAGTATAGTAAACCAGAAGGCAATTCTAAAGAAATATGCTGAGGACAACGGTTTTCGTAACATCGAATTTTATGTGGATGATGGGGTCAGCGGTACAACTTTTGATAGACCAGACTTTAACCGCATGATTGCAGATGTAGAGTCCGGTAGAATTGGAACGATTATCATCAAGGATATGTCCCGATTCGGCAGGGATTACCTTAAAGTAGGATATTATACCGAGATTATGTTTCCTGAAGCAGATGTACGATTCATTGCTATTAACAACGGTATTGATAGTGCAAACCAAACGGACAGTGACTTTACACCTTTTCTTAACATTATTAATGAATGGTACGCTAAGGATACTAGCAAGAAAATCCGGGCTGTGTTCAAATCCAAGGGACAATCTGGTAAGCCACTCTGCACCAATCCACCTTACGGTTATATTAAAGACCCTGAAGATAAGTTGCACTGGATTATAGATGAGAAAGCCGCCGAAGTGGTCAGAGATATTTTCCGACTGTGCATGGCTGGCTTTGGACCCACGCAGATAGCAAAGCAACTTGAAAAGCGATGCATTGATACACCTACGGTTCATCTTCGCAAAATGGGTATTAACACTCCAGCAAGACCACCTGAAAACCCATATGCTTGGTCGGCTCGTACCGTAGCAGATATTCTGGCTAAAATGGAATATCTAGGTCACACGGTAAATTTCAAGACTTCTAAAAAGTCATATAAGAGCAAAGTCAAGATATTGAATAATCCAGAAGATTGGCTGGTTTTCAAAAATACCCATGAAGCAATTATTGATGAGGGCACTTGGGAAACAGTGCAGAAAATCAGAGATGGCAAGCGAAGACCATCACGATTAGGTGAAATGGGAATGCTCTCTGGCATGATGTTTTGTGCCGACTGTGGAGCAAAGCTGTATCAGGTTAGAGGCAAGGGATGGACACACGATAAGGAATACTTCGTTTGTGCTACTTACCGCAAGAAAAAGGGTATGTGCAGTTCACATCAGATACGCAATGTTGTAGTGGAACAGCTTTTGCTAGAAGACTTAAGACGTGTAACCTCCTTAGCTAAAGACCATGAACAGGAATTCATCCGTATAGTTATGAATAATTCAGAAAAGGAACTTGCCAAAGAACTTCGCCAAAGTCAAAAGGAGTATGAACAAGCACAGACTCGTATTGCTGACATAGATAAAATCATTCGAAAGCTATATGAAGACAATGTGATGGGCAAAATTCCCGAAGAGCGTTTTTACAAGATGTCAGCTGAATATGAAGCCGAGCAGAAGGCACTGGAGGAAAGGATAACCAAATTAAAGCATACCATTGATACAGCAAATGAACAGTCCCTCAATACCGACCGCTTTTTAGCACTAGTTAAAAAGTACACAGAAATTACAGAATTGGATGCAGAGATTATCCGAGAGTTCATTGACAAAATTATTGTATTTAAGGCTGAAAAAGTAGATGGCCGCAGAACCCAGCGGATTCAAATTTTCTATAACTGCATTGGCGCTATCGACTTACCAAACTAAACGAAAAAACGGCATAGCCGAATATCAACGACTATGCCGAATTTTTCAGGAATTAATAATCCCTATCTGACCGCTCCTAATGGGGACCTTTTATTACATATTAGGAACACAAATTGCTTTACCCACTACAAAATCTGATGGAGTTAAGTTTGCATTCATCATCATTAGCGCCGAAACGGATATATTAAATTTTTGAGCTAACGCTACTACTGCTGCTCCGCTTGATGGAATATCTCCTTGAGTTATAGTATATTTTTTAGCACCCGTGGGGCAGGGGCATCCCATATCAACATGGGGCATTATACAAATTTCTTGACCTGGAGTAAGTCTATCCCAATTTACATTTGGATTAGCTGTCATTAAATCCATTACTGATACATTAAATCTTAATAAAATAGTTCCCAAGTTATCATTTTCTCTAACTGCATATACTGTTCCACCTGAACAATGGCAAGGAGTTGGTGGTTCTACCTTGGGAATACAAATCAATTGACCTACCTGAAGATTATTTGGATCAACACCTGGATTAGCTGCCATTAAAGTTGCTAAAGGTATATTAAACATTTCTGCAATACTAAATAAGGTATCTCCTGGTCTCACTGCATAATATACTCCATTACATGGTGGTGTCGGTGTACCCCTTGGTATACAAATCACTTGACCTACTTGTAGATTATTTGGATTAAGCCCTGGATTTACTGCTAGTATTGCTTCCACTGTTGTATTAAATGTCATTGCTAGCATAAATAATGTATCTCCAGCTTTTATTGTATAGGAGAATGTTCCCACTGGACATGTTGGTGGAGGTGGTGTAGTTTGTGGTATACAAATTACCTGACCTATTTGTAGATTATTTGGATCTATTCCCGGATTTATCGCTAATATTGCTTGAACTGTTGTATTAAATCTATTTGCCAACCCGAATAGAGTATCTCCCGCTCTTACTGTATAAGCAAAGCTTCCCGGTGGACATGTCGGTGGTGGTGTAGTTTGTGGTATACAAATTACCTGACCTATTTGTAGATTATTTGGATCTATTCCTGGATTTATTGCTAATATTGCTTGAACTGTTGTATTAAATCTATTTGCTAACATAAATAATGTATCTCCTGCTCTTACTGTATAAGCAAAGCTTCCCGGTGGACATGTCGGTGGTGGTGTAGTTTGTGGTATACAAATTACCTGACCTATTTGTAGATTATTTGGATCTATTCCTGGATTTACTGCCATTATTGCCTCTACTGTTGTATTGAATCTATTTGCTAACATAAATAATGTATCTCCTGACCTGATAGTGTAAGCAAATGTTCCTGATGGACATCTAGTTGGTGGCGGTGGTGTAGTCTGTGGTATACAGATTACCTGACCTATTTGTAGATTATTTGGATTAATTCCTGGATTTATGGCCATTATTGCTTCTACTGTTGTGTTATATGTGATTGCTAATTTATATAGCGTATCCCCCGACTTTATTGTGTAAGCAAAGCTTCCCGATGGACATCTAGTTGGTGGGGGAGTGGTTGTGCTTCCAGGTATACAAATTACCTGACCTATTTGTAGATTATTTGGATTAATTCCTGGATTTATGGCCATTATTGCTTCTACTGTTGTCTTATATGTGATTGCTAATTTATATAATGTGTCTCCTGCCTTTATTGTGTAAGCAAAGCTTCCCGATGGACATCTAGTTGGTGGAGGAGTTGTACTTCCAGGTATACAAATTCTTTGACCTATTTGTAAGTTATTTGGATTGATTCCTGGATTTATGGCCATTATTGCTTCTACAGTCGTATTATGTGTTATTGCCAACTTATAAAGCGTGTCGCCCGATTTGATTGTATAGGAAAAACTTCCTGTCGGACATGTTCTATTATTACTCATACTTACCACCCTTCTTTCTTTATTCTATGCATTAATATACTATGCAAAAATATGATTAAGGGTTACTGTGTCTAGTTCTAAAAATTTTATATTTTAAGTTTCTAAGAAATTTCGTATTTTAAGTTCCTTGTCTATCATAGATAATACCTTTAATTTATCTAGGCTCCATTTAGGTTCATGAAGCAATTCTCTTTTTCCATCTCCTGTTATCCTGTGGATTACCATATCTCTAGGGAGCATCTCAATTGCATCTACTACTAAAGATACATATTCTTCTCTGCTCATTATAGGAAAAGGGTTTTTCATATAATAATCATATAAATCCGTGTCCCTTTGTATATAAAGTGAGTGAAGCTTTATGCCCCAAGTCTTGGTACCAGCCACAAATTTCACTGTATTAAGCATATCATCTTTACTTTCACCGGGTATCCCTAGTATTATATGGGTAACAACTTTAATATTTTCTCTTTTTAACTTTTCTATAGCTTCTTCATATATTGAAAGAGGATATCCACGTCTTATTAGTTTAGCTGATTTCTCATGGATAGTTTGTAAGCCTAACTCTATCCATAAGTAAGTCTTTTTATTTATTTCAGATAGTAACTTCAAAGTTTCTTCCTCTAAACAGTCTGGTCTTGTAGCTACGGCTAGCCCAACAACTCCTTGAGTATTTATAGCTTCATAATATAATGTTCTAATCCTATCAATTGGTCCATAAGTGTTAGTAAAGTTTTGGAAATATGCTATATATTTATTAGAATCCCATTTTTTAGATAAGAGTTTTTTCTGTTCTTCTATCTGCTCCTCTATGGAAACCAATCTAGATCCTGCAAATTCCCCAGAACCTTTCTCCCCGCAAAATATGCAACCTTTACTTCCGATGGTTCCATCTCTATTAGGACAAGTAAATCCACCATCTAATGATAGTTTCATTACCTTACCACCGAATTCTCTTCTTAATTCTTCATTTAATGTATAGTATCTTTTTGACATTATAAATTACCTCTCGTAAATTAATCTATTAATTCAAGTTCCATAACTATTTTTGCTTTATGTCATCATTATACTATATTTTTTGTACAGCAAAGATTAATTGTATCTTTACTTTTCTCATGATATGAAATAAATTACCTTATCTTAATACTTTATATTGTTTTATGGCATAATATAGAAATAATATACTATTAGGAGGCGGATTTATATGTTTAATGATTATACCAAGGTTAAAAGGTGGGAACTTTGGGGAATTCTTTGGATAATTATAGTAGGTTCTCTTCTCCATTTTACTTACGAATGGTCTGGAAAGTCATCTATAGTGGGAGTCTTCAGTCCAGTTAATGAAAGTGTTTGGGAACATCTTAAATTAGGATATTTTTCTCTCTTAGTTTTCTCTATTATAGAGTATTGGTTCATTAAAAATAAAGCTAATAATTTTTTCATTGCAAAAGCTATAGGAATTATTTCAATGGAAGTATTTATTGTTATAGCATTTTATTTATATACTTGGATAACAAAGAATCCTATTCTTTTTATGGATATTGGCATTTTTGTACTTGGTGCTATAATCTGCCAACTTATTAGCCTAAAGATAATGAAGCTAAGAGCAAGTAAAACAGTAAATAACCTTGGATTAATTGTGTTTATATTAATAGGTTGTCTTTTTATTCTATTTACTTTTTACACTCCAGAGCTACCTATATTCATGGATCCTAAAACTAAAAAATACGGTATATGAACTTATCATATACCATCAATCACTAATCCATTTAACTCTTTTCTTACATTTCTCCAGTCGGGATAGTATTTATCCATAATGGCCTTAAATTTATCTCCATGTCCCTTTTCTATAAGATGGGCCATCTCATGTACTATTATATATTCAAGACAGTGGGGTGGTTTTTTGGCTAGTTCAAGATTTAACCAAATCCTCTTAGCCTTGGGGTTGCAAGTACCCCACCTAGTCTTCATTTGTTTAACTCCCCATTCCTTCACCCTTAAATCCATTATCTTTTCCCATTTATTTATCATAGATGGAATAATGGATTTTAGTTCTTTTCTATACCATTCTTTCATTATATTTTCTCTTTTTTCTTTACTGCTTTCTTCATTCACATATAAATCTATATATTTATTATTTATTATTTCTACTCTCGGTTTATTACTACTTTGATGTACTACATTTAGTAAATATTTTTCACCAAAATAATAATGACTTTCACCAGATACATACTCATACTCTGGAATTTTCTCCTGGTTTTTGAATTTTTCTCGTTGCTTTTTTATCCAAGACATTTTGGACATAGCAAATAGTCTAATAGCATCCTCAGTCATTCTCTTAGGTGCAGAAATCTTTACTTCACCATTTGGAGGATGAACTGATAGGTGGATATTTTTTATATTCTTTTTTGTTATTTCTATTTCTATATCATTTATTATTAATGTAATCACTTTAATACCCCCCTCACTACTATCTCCTGACTCTTCTTTATTATACTATAAGTATTCACATCTCTAAAGCATATAAAAAAATTAGCAGAATTAAAAGTATTTCAATTCTGCTATTTCTTTATTAATTTTTAGCTTCATTTGGTTGATTAAGTTTCACATTTCCCTTAATCACTTGTTTGTCAATTTCTTCTCCAATTTCAATAGCATTTACAGGGCATTTTTCCATGGCTACCTTAGCCTTATCTCCATCCTTACCTTTTATATTATCAATTATTAAAATTGCCTTTTTGTTTTTAATCTTGAAACATTCTGGTGCTTCTTTAGCACAGATTCCACAACCTATGCAAATTTGATTATTTATGGCAATTTCACCTTTCTCTAATGTTTCAGCCTCATAGGGTATATCTTCTTTTTTCACTATTTTACCTATTATATAACCCATAGCAATTATAGCTATAGTTGTAAAAATCCATCTAGTCATCATAAATTTGGGACTTAAAAATTTTGCTTCATTAGCAAGCATAGGAATCTTAATTACTGCCCAAGAACTTAATATAACTACTATATTAGAAACACTTGCACCTTTCTTTAAGAGAGTTTTACAAACTGGAAATGCTGCATATATAGGTCCAGCAGAAATACTACCTAATGCTAAGGAAATAAATGAACCTTTTAATCCCGAGTTTTCACCAAGAGCATTCATAATTACATTCTTAGGTATCCATGTTTCAATAAGGGCTGTAAGTAAAAATACTACAGGCATTATTATCAGCATCTCTTTCAAATAATATCCGGTATTATTAATAGATAACATAGCCTTTTCTGTATTTATTACGAACAATACTAGATAAATCCCTATGACTCCAAATATAAATGAATTCTTCTTAATTTTCTCCATCATAGCACTACCCCCATTAACATTGAAATAATAATAGCAAATCCAAAGCTTAGTAAATTTCTAGTTATAGTGAATTTAGTTCCAAATTCCTTTTTTTCTAGATTGAATGTAACTAATCCAACCATTGTAAGAGTAGTTAAGAATGCTACAGCTGGCATGATGCTTGCGCCCATATCTACAATAGAGCCCACTAATGGGAATGCAACAAAGGCTGGAATAAGAGTTATACTGCCAAGCAAAGCAGCTATTATTGTTGATAATAAGGTATTTGACCCTCCCAAATGATCTTTTATAACAGTTGGTGGGATAAAAGTGAGAATTAATCCTATTAAAAACAATATACCAAGTATTTGTCCTAGCATGCTACCCATCATTTTCTTTGATTTTTTCATAGAACTAATTGTTCTTTCTTTGTCTTTAATCATAGAGATAATAAACCAAACTAAAGTTATAACCCAAAGTCCCTTTGTAAAAATATCCATAAAATCTCTCCTTTCTATTTACTACTTTTAAATCATAACGGATTTTAGTATAATAAAAAGTAACTATAGTTACTTTTTGGAGGTTTTTATGGAATATTTTAATTATATTGATATCATATTGAGTATTTCTTTATTTAAAGATTTCAATATAAAGGAGTTATCTTCGATTTTAATAGATAAATACTTAATACAGAGCTATGGAAAAAATGAAATCATATATTTACAAAATGAAAAGGCTATTACCATGGATATAATCCTAGAGGGTGAAGTAATTGTACAAAGTATAGACAAAAATGGAAATATCTTATCTATTGTCTCTCTTTCGGCAGGTGATATGCTTGGAGGAAACTTAATTTTCTCTAGTAAGAATGAATACCCAATGACCATAATCGCTAAAACTAATACCAAATTGCTACAGATTAAAAAGGATTTAGTATTAGAATTATGTCAGGAAAATAAAATATTCCTAGCAGGCTTTCTTGAAATCCTTTCAGATAAGGCTTTAGTATTAACTACTAAGATTCATTCTTTAGCCATGAAAACAATTAGAGAAAAGATCATGGATTTTTTATTATTCGAATCCAATAGACAAAATTGCAATATAATAAAACTCTCTCTTTCTAAGAAAGATTTAGCTGAGAAGTTTGGCGTTGAAAGACCTTCATTGCAAAGAGAGTTAAGAAAAATGAAAAATGATGGGATAATCGATTATGACTCTAGAAGTATAGTATTGAAGAAAAGGTGATTCCATGAGTAAAATCCCTGAGCATTTAATAGAAAAAATAAATTCAATTCCAACTCAATCTGGAATTTATAAAATGCTTGATTCTAATGGCAGGATTATTTACGTTGGCAAGAGCATTTCTCTTAAAAATAGAGTACGTTCATATTTTGCAGATAATCCTAAATGGGCTAAAGTAGAAAAAATGGTATCTTTTATTGATGATATTGAATATATAGTCACAGATACTCATTTGGAAGCAGTATTATTAGAATGCTTCTTAATTAAAAAGATAAAACCTATGTTTAATTCACAACTTAAAAATGATGAAAAATATGTTTATCTAAAGATAGAAGATTTCAATATCTATAATCCTTTGTCTATAGTAAATAGTAGAGAAGATAATTGCTATGGTCCCTTTAGAAGAAAATTTTCATTAATTGAATTAATTAATTCCTTTAAAAATATTTATCCTATAACCAAAGCTGATAAAGGTTATGATTTCGAATATAATCTAATGCCTATTCCCATGGATAGAAGAATCTTTGAAGAAAATAAAGAATCGTTACAAGAAATTTTCTCAGATGATAAAAAAATGATATTATTAATCAATAGATTAGAAGGAAAAATGAAAGAAGCAGCTGCTCAGCTTCAATTTGCAACTGCTTCTGTTTATAGGGATATGATCTATGGTTTAAATTATTTAAAAACTGGAATCTATGGCTATAAAACCATGTTTTTAAAAGATATACTACTAAAGATGCCTATCACCAATGGATATAAATTATTTTTCGTATCTAAGGGGGAAATTTTATTGAAATCTGTTTTTTCTACTTTAACAGAAGATGATATACAAGATTTCATTAATATAGGTAAGGACTTAAAATCATCTATTTCTGGCAATCTAAATGAAAAATCAAGTATGGATTACAGAGATATTTTATATTCGGAAATTAAATCATTGCCTGATGAAATGGTTATATATTTATGAGTTAGGGAAAGCCCCTAACTCATTACTCTATACTATATTCATATATTGTTTCATTGTATGTTTTATTATATCTAATCCTTTGAATATCTAGTTTCAAATTTTCTCCTGTTCCCTTAAATTCAATAGTTCTGGTATGGTTTGTTTTTTCTGTATCTCCTTCAACTATATCTTCAAAATCTCCTTCAATAGTTTGCTCCGCTTCGACTTTCTCTCCATCTATATCTAAAAACACTGTATTTAATATTAAACCTTCATCTGTTGTGATATTTATATAGGTATTTCCTTCTGATTCATAGACTTCATTGATTCTTATATCTTGCTCTAGGATTTTCATATCCTTATTAATTTTTCCTTTTTGTAGTTCAATAACTTCCTTAACATCATGATTACCACTGAAGGACTTTAGTACTATTTGAATATCTTTTGTGTCATGAGGTAATGCATCATAAGACATATTAAAGCGACTACCTTTGGCACTTGTACTCATACGTGAACCTTGTTTCTGAATATCTTTACCATTGGCCATTATACTCAATTCTATATCTCCACTCATAGATTTTTCACCCTTGACTTTATCTATTCCCAGTTCAATTATATTTTGAATTTGTCCCTTTATAACAGTAGATGTGGGAGATGCTATTAAGGATTTAATTTTTATTTTTCTTTGGTCTACTTCAATTTCCTTATTAATTCCAATTTTCAAGCTATGTCCCATGGCTTGATTTCTATCTAATCTGAACTCAATTATTCCCGTTTCTTCCATATCAATTGAATGAAATTTTAATTTCATCTTTCTCTCATAAAACATTGGTTTATCACAAGTCATTACCCATTTCATCTCTGTTTTATCTTCATTTGCTTGACCAAAACCACTCCTATTGTAGGTAACTCCAAATAATCCCTGTACATACATAAATCCCAAATCTCGATCAATTTCTTGTACATTTCCTGAAGGGTCATTTATAATATAGAATACGATTAAATTATTATCATCTAACATTATACCGTCTAATGTAACCTTAATTCCATCTTTAAAGGTATAGGATTTATTGATAATCTGCCCCTTCCCTAACTCATTTAGTTCTTGTAAAGTTCCATCCATCACATTATCATATCCGATTAATTGCTTTGCATAATAAGCTAAAGTATCTACATTATATCCTATAAGGAGAATTGCAATAATTAATGCTACAACCTTCCATTTAATATGAAATTTTCTTTTTTTATTAGGTATATTGTCTAAGGCATCTCTCAATCTATCTTCCATATTCTCTGGCATTTTTAACTTATTTAATTCATTTTTTCCTTCATTCAATAGTTTTTCAATATTATCCACTTATACCATCCTTTCCATGGATTCTCTTAAATTTCTCATAGCTACACTTATTCTGGACTTTACTGTGCCAAGAGGAATTTTAAGTATTTGTCCTATAGTTTCATAGTCAAGGTCTAGAAAATATCTTAATTTAATGACTTCCTGATGATTAGGACTTAGATTAGATAAGTATTTTTCTAATACTATCTTATCCTCTGGATTTTCATAGGCTTCATAAACACCTTCTTCTTTTATATTTTCTAAGGAAATGATCTTCTTTTTCTTTCTCAACATATTCTTACAAGAGTTAACCAATATGGTCTTACTCCAACTATAAAATGCGTCATCTTTCTTGAGTTTATGTATATTTTCATATAGTATGACTATCATGTCTTGCATTGCATCTAAAGCATCGTCTTCACTCTTCATATAAACATAGGCTAATTTATAGTAATCTGTTTTTTGAGCCATAACTAGTTGCAGTAAGGATTCTTTATCCCCATTTTTTGCTTGCTTGATTAGTAGTTTTTCCTCCACTTCCTCACCCCTATCTCTATATAAGAGTATTGTACCATTAAAAAAGTTCATTTATATTAAATATTATTTAATATAAATGAACTAATGAAGAAGATAATTAATAACTATAGCACTTCAACTGTTTAGATAAAATATCATCTGTTGGATTTACTTAAGTTGAAAGAAGTATTTTTATATAATCTTTTATTGATTTTGCGGCTCATAAGTCCTCATAACTTCTCATAGAAGTTTATAGAAAACAGGAAACTCTCAGCAACATGAACTCCGCTCTGCCTGACATGGACGAGGAAATGCAGAGTTTTCCAGACAAGATATTGAGAAGCTGAAGAATTTGGAAGAGAACGAATTTATTTTAGCAACTTATTGGATTTTTACTTTTTTCTATGTTTTTCTCCCAGTCACATTTTTATGACTTATGTAGCATTTATTGTAGGCAGATTGACGATTTTATCATTTATTATTATACTATTAACACAAAGGTGTCACAAGTAGCACACCTGTGAGGAAGGAAGTGAATAAAATAAATACGCTATTTGAACCTGATATTGATTTATCTATCTTCAAGCCATATACAATAGACTGTAGTAAATGCTGCGGTTTATGCTGTGTTGCTCTTTACTTTTCAAAGATAGATGGCTTCCCAGATAACAAAAACGCTGGCATACCATGTAATCATTTACAGCACGATTATAAATGCAAAATACATTCAACTCTTTCTAAGCGGGGGTTAAAGGGGTGTATGGCCTATGATTGTTTTGGCGCAGGTCAACAGATCACCAGCCATTTAGCAGAACCGCCAAACTGGAAAGTTCTTTCATCAAAGGAAACTAAAACTATTTTTGATTCATTCTCAAACATTATGCAGGTACATCAAGTGCTTTGGTACTTAACAGTTGCTTCAACATTGGGTTTGGAAAAATCAGAGAAAGAACAAATCAGCCTACTACTTAACCAAGGGAAAGAACTAACCAGTCAATCCCTAGAGATACTTCAAAATATGGATATAAAATCATTTCGCGAAAAGTCAAGTTTAGTTTTGAGAAAAATTTGTTTAAACATTGCAAATAAGTTTTCTGCTCATGGAAAATCAGATTCTAACCCAAATTACATGGCTAAAAATTTCAAGCAGAAAAATCTTATTGGTAAAGATTTTAGTATGTCCTTATTGATTGCTGCGAACTTAGAAGGTGCTAATTTACTGGGTGCAAATTTCCTAGGGGCAGATATGAGAGATACCAATATCAAAAATACTGATTTAAGCCACAGTTTATTTTTGACCCAAATTCAAATAAACGCAGCAAGAGGAAATGAAAATACCGTTTTGCCCCCCTATTTATATGCCCCTATATCATGGCAACATTAGTCTGGAGGTGGTGATGCTGGAAAGTAATCATCATAAAGACCGACGACCTAGACAATACATTGTACCGAAAGATTGTTTCTATACTGTGCAAAGTTGAAATGCCGGGACCATCAAAAAATATAGTGTTTATGCGATTTTTCGGCATTTTGATTGTTCTGATTTTAAGATTTTTCTTTTTGATATCAACGAATAAAATATTGTTTTTTAATAAAATTTTACAAATTCAGCAGCTGGCTTTCTATAACCTCTAACTTTACTACTACTTTTGTCCATTTTACCCATAGTATTATGATAACTGGAACTTCATTTTCTGGAATATTTAACAATTGGCTAATTTTATCTTTATCTTAAGAAAAATATGCAGAAATAATTGAAACAGCAAGGGTTTCCTTGCTGTTTCAATTATTTTATACAAAGGATTCTAGTTTCTCTTTGAATATCTCCTTTATTATTCCAGACTTCAAAAGTAACCACATGAAATTTCTCTTTTAATGGTTTTTTTATTTTTAGAGACAAATTAGATGTCTTTTCATTATAAATAGGTTTATATGAAATACCATCGACTATTATTCTAGACTTAGTTTCATCAATTTTCGCCCCATTTAAGCTTTCTATCTTTGCAGCCAATAAAGGTGTGGAATTTATTACTATTTCTCCCATTTTGAATTCTGGTGTAATATATAAATTCCTTTTAGAATCCTTAGAATTGGTTTTAGCTATCCTTTCAACCTCATTCAAAACCCTCAAAGTATTCTTTCCCAAGAGTTTCTCTATATCTTCCTTTGAATATCCTCTTCTTACTAATTCTTCAGTGACTTTATACAATTCTGAAGAGTCTTTGATATCATTAGGTAATCTTCCTCCATCAAAATCAGAGCCTATCCCTACATGATCGATCCCTGCTAGATTTACTGCATAATCAATATGGTCTACATAATCCTTTATATATGCTGTCTTTGAATCTGTCAAAAAATCTGGATAAAATACTATGCCTATTACTCCTCCATTTTTAGCCAATGCCTTTAATTGTTCATCTGTTAAATTCCTAGGATGCTTTCTCAAGGAGTAAACTCCTGAATGTGATGCTATTATTGGTGCTTTTGAAATAGCTATAATATCCCAAAAAGTACTTTCAGCCATATGAGATACATCTATTACCATACCAAGTCTATTCATTTCAATAGCCAACTTCTCTCCTAATTTTGTAAGTCCACCAGAGGATGGAGTCTTTTTAGGATCACCATATATCCTGTTACATCCTTCTCCTAAATAATTTGAATAATTCCAGTTAAATCCCACTACTCTAACTCCTAAATCATAATATTGATTAATGAGTTCTATGGCATTACTCTCATTAAATGAATATCCACCTTCAATAGTAGGAACTGCCGCAATTTTCCTATCCTTAACTGTTTTTTCAATTTCTTCTACAGTTCCTACAATTTTAAATGTATCTCTGTTGTTTCCTTCAGTCCAATATAAAGCATTAATCAATGCTAATGTTCTGCTTATACTTCTTGAGTCATTACCATAATATCCAGCAGTATATGCTGCAAAAAATGGAACTTTCAATCCGCCTGCTTTTAATTTTGGTATATCTATATGATTTTTTGTATCTTTACCGATATTTACTTTAGGTAACCAGGTTTCATTATCAATAACCTTCATCATAGTATCATTGTGACTATCCACGATTATTGAATCAAAATGTATTTTCAAATCCTCTTTTCTCCCATAGGCTAATGCTAAAGATGGATTTAAAAAAGGCAATACTACTAATATCACGAGTAAATAACAAATGAGCCTTTTATTCATTATTTTATCCTCCTAAGTAAAGGTTTTAGCTAATTTTATTATAATATTCCTTCTTAGCTTCTATTAACACTATTATATAAGCTTATATTAAGATTCTCAATATTTATTAGAATTATTGCCCAGCCATTTGCAATATTCCCTTGTAAAACTTTAAAAAGCAATATTGCTAAGCGGATAGTCCACTTAGCAATATTATTTTTATTCTGTACAATTTTCTAATATTATAAGTTCTTTTTTATCTGCATCAAGCCTAGCCTTTACACCAAATGGAAGTGTAACCATTGGCTCACAGTGTCCAGCCTGAAGATTATATATAGTAGGCTTACATATTGGCTTTATATGATCATCGATTACTTGCTCTAAAGTTAAATTTTCATCATGCTTTTCAGATACACAATTGTTAAAATCTCCAAGTATAATACCGCTAGCATCATGTAGTTTTCCTGCCAATCTTAATTGATTTAACATCCTATCTATATTGTAAGGTTCTTCTCCTATTTCTTCTATAAATAAGATCTTATCCTTTACATCTATTTCATAAGGTGTACCAATTGTATCTACTATCAAAGATAAATTCCCACCTATTATATTACCTTCAGCTATGCCTCCATTTATAGTAACTATTTCTTCTTTTGGAGGATTAGATATTTTCCCCATAGGTTCAGTTTGCATAATTGCCTTAAAAAGGTTGTCCCTAGAAAACTCAGAAAAATTTCCTATCATATCTGAGGCTACCATAGGTCCATGATAAGTAACTAAGTCAGCTATCTGGGTAAAAGCTATATGTAGTGCAGTAATATCACTATATCCTACAAATACCTTCGGATTATTTTTTATAGCTTCATAATCTAATAAATCAAGAATACGAGGCGTTCCATATCCCCCTCTAATACATATAATTCCATTTACTTCTTTATCTTTAAACATTTCATTTATATCTTCTGCCCTGACAGCATCCGTCCCTGATAAATATCCATATTTTTCATAAGGACTTTTACCCATTTTTACCTTAAATCCCATTTCAATCAGCTTATCATGAGCTCTTTTAACTCTTTCTTCTGTAGTAGGGCTAGCTGGTGCGATAATTCCTATTGTATCTCCTAATTTTAATGCTTTTGGTTTAATCATAATGACTCCCCCTATAGGTTATATTACATTCCAAAGAATAATCTTGTTACAAGGACAGCTGTAACTAATCCTGCAAAGTCAGCCAATAATCCAACTGGAAGTGCGTGTCTCTGTTTTTTAACAGCTACGGAACCAAAATATACTGCTAGTACATAAAATGTAGTTTCTGTTGACCCCATCATAACTGCCGCCATACGTCCTATTAATGACTCTGTTCCATGAGTTGTTACTAAATCTGTCATTATGCCTTGGGCTCCACCACCAGATAAAGGTCTCATAAATGCCATAGGTAATACTTCTCCTGGCATACCAATTAAATTAGTTATAGGACTTAAAGCTTTGGTTAATAAATCCATAGCTCCAGATGCTCTAAAAGCCCCTATGGCAACTAACATTGCTACAAGGAAAGGAATTATTCTTACAGCAGTAGTGAAACCTTCCTTAGCTCCTTCTGTAAAGGATTCATATACTTTAACTTTTTTAGCCATTCCAAAGACTATAAAACCAACAATTATTACAGGAATTGCATAGACTGATATTGCTTGCATTACTTTTACGAACATTGATCTTCCCCCTTATACTATATTAGTTATTAGCCTTTTTCATCTGATACTTAGGTAGTTTTTGAAATAATCTAGCTGCAATAATTGCAACAACTGTTGATACGGTAGTAGCTACTAATGTTGGTCCTATTATCTCCGTAGGATTTGTGGCTCCTGCCGCTGCTAATATTGCAATAGTAGATGCGGGAACTAATGTTACTGAAGAAGTATTGATGGCTAAGAATGTAACCATTGCATCAGTTGCTGTTTCTTTATCATCACTTAATTTTTGCAGCTCCTGCATTGCTTTTAATCCTAATGGAGTAGCAGCATTACCTAATCCCAACATATTTGCAGCAATATTCATTATCATTGCACCCATTGCAGGATGTTCTGCTGGAACATCAGGGAATAATCTAATCATTAATGGTCTTAGTAATTTTGCAAGTTTCTCAACTAGTCCTGAATCCTCAGCAATCTTCATAAGTCCTAGCCATAGAGTCATTATTCCAATAAGTCCCAAAGCTAAATCTACACCTGTCTTTGCATTATCAATTGCTGCATTTGTAACTGCCTCAAGATTGCCTGTAGCAGCTCCAACTACAAATCCAATGATAAGCAAACCTGCCCAAATAAAATTAATCATTAAGATGCCTCCTTTAATTGTTTATATTTAATTGCCATGTATATACAATGCAATTAATATGCCATAACTATAACCTTGATTTTTAGATATCTTTGAACCTGCATTTCCTATTTCTAGGAAACAAGTTTGTATTTTTACAATAATTCGAAATTTTTCTCATATTATAAGTGTTTTTAATTTATATTTAAATAAAATTTTACCAGTACGATAAACAGAACTATAATCCGAAAATATGGAATTTTAAAATTTTAGATGACCCTTTCTATTATAGCAAAATCCTTTAAATTTGTAACAAATAAAAAAGCTTCTTAGATCTAAGAAACTTTTTTGAAAAATATTAGGAAAATTCTAACTAAAAGGCTAAGATTTCTATGGTTTTAAAAAATTGTGCCTATATCTGTTATGGTTTTTGCCAAATCCTCTTTATAATCTATATCACTAGGATTTAAGCTATTAATATTAACGCCATTCAAACTTGAGCTTGAATGTATATATCTGTTATTTCCTATATACATTGCTACGTGACCCGGAAAAAATAAAAGATCTCCAGGTTTTATTTCATCTAAAGTTATTTTTCTCATATATTCATCTTTTCTTTCAGCATCCCTATATATTATGATTCCATTTAACATATAAGATATAGAGCATAATCCTGAGCAATCTAACCCCAAAGGACTTTTGCCACCCCATCTATATTGTGTACCTAAGTATAGCATAGCTGTTTTAACTAATCTATCTCTTAACTGATTTTCATCATCTTTATTATAAGAAATTATTCTATCTCCTGCGAAACTTGTCCTAACCCATCCAGTTCTACGATCGGCTAATTTAATCTCTGTCCAGCCATCTTTTTCATTTCCAGTAACTATAACTATGGCACCTCTAGTTAAAATTTTTTTTACATAACCCTTATAACTTGCCCCAGGCATTACATCAACTACTGAATGAGTGATTATACTTTTTGCCTCATTCATCCATTCTTTTGACTGAATATCATCTATAATTATATTTGATTGATGAACATAGCCACAATAATTATAGTGAGTTTCAATATAATACCAACCATCTCCCATATCTTCTAAAATTTTTATAACCATTCCATATAAACCTTCATCAGCCATTTCACTATCAAATTTCGGATGTAGATTAATAGGGACTACGGTTTTGTTTAAAATCCCTAGCTTTTGCAAATTTATCACCTCATAATATATTTTTTTACTTAACCTTTGATAAGTTATCATATACCAATTTAGAAATTCTTCCTATAGTCCTTTTTCCGACTAAATCGTCTTTTCCATCTGTTGTGAAAATCCCTATTAGATAATGTATATTTTCTAAATAAAATATTCCTATATCGTGATTTAATCCACTTAATTCCCCAGTCTTATGAGCTATAACTACCTCATCTAAAATATATCTTGGCAGCATATTTCTATGTTTTTGTCTGCTTAAAATATGTATCATAAGTTCACACATTTCAGCACTAATAATAGATTTATTATATATCTTTTCCATGAGTATTGCTATGTCCATAGGACTAGTCATGTTTTCTCTACCCTCTTTTGCTGCTTCAAAGTCCATCATCTTTCTTCTTAGAATTGTATCATTACAGCCTATTTTTTTTGCCATTTCATTGATTCTTTCATATCCTAATAATTCTATTAAAATATTAGTAGCTGTATTGTCACTAAGGATTATCATCAAAGTAATTAGATCTATTAATGGATATTCTTCTAATTTTAATTCAGATACTAGGCTATATTCAACTCTATCACATTCTCTAACCTTTATTTTTTGATCTAGGTTGAATTCTCCTTTCTCAACACGCTCTAGTGCTTCTGTCATTATAAGAATTTTTATTATACTAGCAGATGGAAAAGTTCTATTTTCATCATATTTTAATATCCATTGATCATTACTTAAGTCTTTTATTATAATTGAAACCTTTTCTTCTGCTAACTTTAGCTCTTCCATAACAATTTCTTTTATCATTTTCGTCACCTCTTATTTATAATAGCGGGGGAAAAGCCTCTAAGTCTATTACTTAAAAGTAATTCAACTTTTGAGGCTTTAATGATTTTTTAATTCAATTCTGGACTTAAAATATATACTATTTTATTCCATGCTTTCTCAAATCCTGATACTTTGTATTCTCTACGTACGGTATCTACCTCTGGGGCTGCTGGATCATTTACGATAACGTATTCTTCTCCATCTTTTACTGTAAATCCCCTCACTACTAGTAAGTGTCCACTTGGATAAGTTTGAGGAGCCTCAATTAATGTATTTTCTGATTTTGTTTTTATAGAAGCTATAACTGGAATACCTTTTGATATTTTTTCTTTTATATCATTAATTGATGTAAAACGAGCTACATAGGAGTATTTACACTTTGTTCCTCCATAGGCAGCATTAAAGGACCAATTTCCATAGATATTTTCTTTTTTATCTAAAACATTTTCTGCTACTTCTTCAGTATCTATATCGTATCCATAGTATTCCAATACCATAGATACAGATGTAGGGCTGCATATTACATTGCCTATTTCTGGAACTACCATTTGAGATCTTTCTGGTACATTTAGTTCTATTAAGTAATCATTATCTAAGGCAGAGACTTTTTCTACTTCATCCCTAGGCTTTAAAGCTAAGAATATATTTCTTACTTTTGGACTAGACATACTGGAATCCTTGCGTGTTAATTCTACACTATATCTAATAGCATCTGCATCTTTGCCCCAAAGTATCTCTAATGTATCGATTGACATCTTTGCCGTTTTATCAATTTGATCTTCAATACTTCCCCTAGTTCCGTCTTGAGACCATTTCCCATAGGAAAACCATATGGTCCACTGATCTTCTATCTTTACTTTAACAAATAGTTCTATTTCAGTTTCTTCTGGTGTATCTACATTCCAAGAAGCTACTAATTCATTAAATTTTTCTGTGGTCATTATAGGTGAAATATATTTTCCTTGAAGAGATGAATCTTCTAAAATGATTTCACCTTCGTCATTTATTTTAGTATTTTCGTTTTCTCCTTCTCTAAAATCTTCTACTCTATTGACAATCAAGTTTCCATCATAAGATATTTCTTTTGTTTTAGTTGAATCGCTGCATCCACACATTAGTAATATAACCCCCATCAATACAAAATTTTTTTTCCTAAACATATGGATTCCCCCTGTAATAAAATCATCCGCTTTAATTAAAGCTTTAAGATTCTATTTATTTAATGCTTTCATGTATTCTTCTATCTCTCTTTCATTTCCCAGAACAAAATGTTCAGGTTCTATCTCAACCCACTTTGGAGGCATATTTTCATAATCATGACAACTAGGGTCATAAATTTCTAATACTTTTGATCTTTGTCGTCTTGGATCAGGCAATGGAATTGCTGAAAATAAAGATCTAGTATAAGGGTGAAGAGGATTTTTATAAAGTTTTTCAGTTTCAGCCATTTCTACTATTTGCCCTTTATAAATTACTGCCACTCTATCCGTTATAAATCTTACTACAGACAAATCATGGGCAATGAATAGATATGTTAATCCTTTACTCCTTTGTAATTCTGACATTAAATTTAATACTTGAGCACGAATAGAAACATCTAAGGCGGATATAGGCTCATCTGCAATTATTAGCTCCGGCTCCATTACTACAGACCTTGCAACTCCTATTCTTTGCCTTTGTCCTCCTGAAAACTCGTGAGGGAATCGGCTTAAAAACTCAGGTAATAATCCAACATCAATAAGTGCCTTTTCTACTTTTTCTTTTCTTTCTTCTTCATTTTTATAATTTTTTAAATTATACAGACCTTCTGATACTATATAATCTACTTTGGCTCTCTCATTTAGTGATGCCATTGGATCTTGAAATATCATTTGAATTTTTTTAGTTATTTCTCTATCTAATTCTTTATCTATTTTTCCATTGATCTTTTTTCCCTTAAATATAATTTCTCCACCTGCTGTTTCATTCAAACGAATAATAGCTCTGCCTATTGTAGTTTTTCCTGAACCAGACTCTCCAACTAATCCAAAGGTCTCTCCCCTATAGATATTGAAATTTACATCCTTTACAGCTACAAATTTATTCTTTTTTCCCCTTCCAAATTCTACCCTCAAGTTTTTTACTTCTAGTAAGACTTCCTTTTGGTTATTAGGCATTGTTCATGACCCCCCATTGTTGTCTTAGTATTTTTATGGACTCAGGCGGATTAACTTCTGGCGCACGAGGATCTAGCAGCCATGTCTTTGCCTTATGTGTAGGACTTACATCAAAATACGGTGGCTTTTCAACAAAATCTATCTTCAGCGCTCTAGGATTCCTAGGTGCGAAAGCATCACCTTTTATCTCATAGAATAAGTTTGGCGGAGTTCCTTTTATGGAGAATAAATCCTCTCCTTTTACTCCAAGTTGTGGAAGTGAAGATAATAGCGCCCATGTATATGGATGCTGTCCATTGTAGAACACCTCTTCACATTGACCTATCTCAACTATATCACCAGCATACATAACTGCTACTCTATCTGCGACATCAGCTACAACCCCCAAGTCATGGGTAATATATATTGTAGTTAATTGATATTTTTCTTTAAGGTTTTTTAACAGATTTAAAATTTGAGCTTGTATTGTTACATCTAGGGCTGTAGTTGGTTCATCGCATATTAAAATCCTTGGATTACAAGCTATAGCTATGGCTATAACTACTCTCTGTCTCATACCTCCTGAAAACTCATGGGGGTATTGTTTATATCTTTTTTCAGGTTCAGTAATACCGACATCAGATAATAATTCAATTACTTTCTTTTTTGCTTCTTCTTTTTTTAGACCTTGATGTAATTCAACAGCCTCCTGCACTTGTTTACCAACAGTTTTTAAAGGGTTTAATGAAGTCATAGGATCTTGAAAGACCATAGCAATTTTTTTCCCTCTAATTTTAATCCAATCATTTTCTGTTTTATAATTTGATATTTCCTCTCCTTCAAAGGTTATGCTTCCAGAATCTATCCAACCATTCCCATCTAATAATCCCATAAAACTCTTAGTAAAAACTGATTTTCCCGATCCCGATTCCCCTACTATGGCTAAACTTTCTCCTTCATACAAGTCTAAAGAAGCTTCTCTTATAGCTGTTAATACATCTCCCCTTAGTCTAAATTTAATTACTAAATCCTTTACAGATAATATGACTTTTTTACTTTCCATAGTACACCTCCTATACGTGGTTTTTAGGGTCTGCCGCATCAGAAAAAACATTTCCCATCATGTAAAATGAAATGGTTATTATAGAAATAACTATTGAAGGAAATATTAATTGATACCTTTGTGATGCATTCATTATAAGAAGTCTTCCCTCATTAATAAGATTACCTAGTGACGGAATACTAACAGGTAATCCTAGCCCTATATAAGTCAAAAATACTTCATAGCCTATAGTCTGTGGAATAGACAATGCGACCGTCAGCATAATTACTGAAACTAAGTAAGGAAGTAAATTTCTAGCTATTATTCTTCTTGTAGGAGTCCCTAAACATTTTGATGCCAGATTATACTCCCTGTCTCTAATAATAACTGTCAGATTTCTTACAAACCTTGCCATATCTATCCATGATGTCAATCCCATGGCAATAATCATAGTATATAGACTAGGTTTCATTATATAAGTCATTAGAACCAGTATTATGGTTTTAGGAATATTGTTGATCACATTATATATCTCAGTCATTGGTCTATCTAGCCATCTTATATAACCCCACATGGCCCCTATGGTAATTCCTATAACGGCCTCCCAAAGTCCAACTATTATACCTATAAGTAATGAGGTTCTCGAACCACTCCATATACGTGACCAAAGATCCTGGCCAATTGAATTAGTTCCAAACCAAAATTCTGAATCAGGAGGATTGTTTTTAAGGGGAAGCTTTGTTTCAGGATTTATATGAATTTCAGTAGGTGATTTCTGATTAGGCAAATAAGGCTGAATTAATGTAAATACTAATAATACAGACATCAAGATTAATAGAAAGACCGCTGTTTTATTTTTTATGAAAACCTGCCAAGTAGAGCGCCAATATGAATAGTTTGAATATCCTCCACGTTTAGCCTCTTCTTCATTATATTCCACAAATTGAAATAAATCTTCATTTATGGCATTTGTTAATTTATCTACTGTACCTTTACTCATTATCTAGCGCCCCCTTTTCTCTGTAAATTTATACGAGGATCAAATAAGGCCATGAGTAAATCTCCTAAAAATAGCCCTACTATACCTATTGATGAATATATGATTACAAGAGCTTGAACTAAGGTGTTATCTTGCCTTTTAATAACCTCTACCAAAAGTCCTCCCATTCCTGGAATTGAATATAAAGATTCTATATAGATTGAACCTGCTATTGTAAATAGAATGGAAGCTGGTAAATATTGTGCCATGGGAACAAAGGCGTTGCGAAATATGTGTTTTACCATTATGGGCTTGCTTTTTAATCCTTTAGCTCTAGCTAATTTGACATAATCTTTGTTAATCTCATCTACCATATATCTCCTCATCCACATTGCATAACTGGCTATTCCTCCTAGGGACATAGATATAGCAGGTAATATCCATGTTTTAGGTTTATCTACATCAAATAACATTGGGATCTTAAAAACTCCCGTTACATATAATTGTAAGAAAAGAAAATATACAGCAGCAGGCACTGCTCTTATAAATACCACATAGCCTGTTCCTAACTTATCCCAAAATTTATTTTTGTTTCTGGCCATAGCTATTCCCAGCGTGACTCCAACAAGCAAAGATATTCCTATAGCTGCCAATCCAAAGTATAAGGAATACGGCACCTTATCCTTTATTATGTCTGCAACGGGCACCTTAGGTCTAAAGGTAATAGATTGCCCTAGATTACCAGTTAATATATTCTTATAAAAATTAATTAATTGCTTATGTATAGGGTCCCTAAGTCCCATACTGGTCAATATAGCTTCTCTTTGTTGTTCATCTAGCTTTTCATAGGAAGCTCCGAAATACCCTTCCTCAGGCAATAACCGCATAAGAAGAAATACTATGGTAACTATGATAAATAGGGTAAGCAAAGATTGTAATAGCCTCTTAATAGAATACTTTAGCATTTTTTTCCCTCTCTTCTCTGTAAGTCAACTATATTAAATCTCAATAAAAGTCAATTAACCTCTTACTTTTCATTAAGCTATAGTATATTAATTTTCAGACCTAAGGATTATCAATTAATAACCCTTAGGTCTTTGAATTCTTATTTACTGTTCTTTAATGCCTCGGCACGTTCTTTCTCCCAAGTTTCAAGTGCCGCCTTGTATTCTTCTGTATTCATAGGTTTTTCCATGATATGCTGTCCCTTATATCTGTTTGATGATACTCCAAATGGTGAATACTGAGATTCAAACGGATTTAATCTACCAGCTGCATATCCTCCTCCACCTAGTGCATAAGGAATAACGAAGGCTTCTTTGATTAAAAATGCTTCTGCCTCAGCAAATAATTCATAGCGCTTTTTGATGTCCATAACCTCTGCTTTAGCTTTATTTGTTAGGTTAGTATAGGTCTTTTCTCCATTGTCATCATTATAATCTTCAACAAATTCTGGGAAGTTATAATTTGCACCAGGAGTAAATGGATCTGTGTATGTTTCAGGATCTGCATAGTCAGGTCCCCAGTTACACTCTAAAAATCCATATTTTCCTGAACGTCTTACTTCTGATAAGAAGTTTGTAGGTGGTTTTGGATCTATTTGGATATCAATATAATCCTTTCCTAGTAGATTCTCCATTTGCTGCTCTATAACCTGTACTCTATTTGCCAATTCAGTTCCACCTGAGTTATATGGCATATATACTATTATTGGGAATTTTGCTTTTCCTTTTAATTCTTCCATAGCTTTATCTCTATATTGTTTTGCCAATTCTTCATTGAATGAATCAGTATTTGCAAACTCTTTTAGACCTTCTAGCTCAGTATAATCTATTCCATCTAAGTCAACAAAGCTCTTTGGTGTAATAGTATTTGATAACCTTTGCTCTGGATTATAAGGTTCTGATGTTATCATGGCAGATTTCCTATCTAATCCATGGAATAATGATTTGCGGAAGTTTACATTATTTACAGCAATTTTCCAGTTATCTGGTTCGTACTCTGCATCGAATTTAGGATCAAAATTTAACGCATAAAAATAAGTATAGAATCCTGTTCTATTTGGTCTAACTGAATCTTTTTTAGCTGGATCTTTCATCCATTCTTCTACTAAAGAAGCAGGTATATCAGCATAATCAACTTCTCCACGTAAAAATAGCTCTGGTGCTAATGTTGCAGATTCTTGGTTATAGGTCTCCTTTATTTTATCTATGAATATATTGTCCTTATCCCAGTATTGCTGATTTTTCACAAGAATTCTTCTAGTCTGCGGCTCAAAGGTTTCCATTACATAAGCCCCATTATATAGAATATTAGTATTGTCTGTTCCAAATCTATCTCCTACCTCTGCTAGGAAATCTCCATTAACAGGCAAGAAACAAATATAGTTAAGCATCGATAAGAAATATGGTGTATTTTGTTTAAGAGTATATTCTAATGTATAATCATCTACTGCTTTTACTCCTACTTGTTCAAAATCATCTATTTCACCATTGTAATACTCTTCTGCATTTTTAATTACACTATAAAATATATTTGCTGTTAGAGATTCATTATTTGGGTCTAGTAAGTACTTTGCAGCATCTACAAAGTCCTTAGCTTTAACTTCTGCATACTCCTTCCCCTCATGAGTAACCCATTTCACTCCTTGGCGAATGTTTAGGGTCCAAATTATTCCATCTTCTGAACTCTCCCATTCAGTTGCTAGACCAGGTATTGGAACCCCATATCTGTCATAGTCAATTAAGTTATCTACAAAATTCGCTGCTAGAGCGAATTCATTCTGATTCGCGGTCACTAAGTAGTTTAATGTAGTGATTTCTCCTGAATAAACCGTTGAGTATTCTTGAGGCTTTGCTGCTTTATCAGGTGTTTTGGACGGATCATCTGACGAAGTATCCTTTGTATTTGGTTTTGAACATCCTGCCAAAATCATCATTATTGCCAACATTAAAGCTATTAACCTTTTCATCTTACTCCCCCTCTAATTTTTAAAAATTTATGTAGCCTTTAGTAGAACTTTCCTCCTTCCTATTAAGCTATGAAATTATCGATTAAGTAATAGTTTTTACATTGAGATAAATCAATTTCTTACTAACTACATATTAAGATAATGCAAATATTATACCACTTAAATTAGCAGATATCTGAAAGCAAGCAAACTAAGATATTAGTATATTTGCAAGATTTAGATAAGATTTTCTTATGTGAATTATCAGATTATTTTAACTACAATTCATTTGCTTTTCCGCATTTACGTAATATCAGTGAAAAGGGCAGAATTATACGTAATAGTAAATTAGTCTCACTAAGGTCAATTAGTTGCAATTACGACTTCGACTGCCACCTTTTCCCGAAATATGAATTTTTTCCGTTTTTAAGGACTTCTTAAAACCAAAATCTAAAAGCTTAAGTTTCCAATATTTTTAAAACCTAATCCCCACTCATCATTTAATGTAATTTTATAATCTTGGAATTTAGGTCCTCCCTCAACTGGATCTTCTTTACATAATCCTGGTCCATCTAAATCGATTTTAGTAATTATACTTTTAGATGCCGCTAAATGGACTGCTGCACTAACACTTAGCTTACTTTCCAACATACATCCTATCATACATTCAACACCATATATTTCTGCAACAGAGCATATCTTTAACGCATTATGAATACCACCAGTTTTCATCAATTTAATATTTATTAAATCTGCTGCCCTATTTTGAATTATCTTTACTGCATCAGATGGAGAAAATACAGATTCATCTGCTAATATAGGTGTATTTACATTTTGAGTAACATATTTTAATCCTTCTAAATCATTAGCAGAAACAGGTTGTTCAACAAGTTCTATATCAAATCCCTTTTCTTCCATTTTTCTAAGAAGCATAACTGCTTCTTTTGGTTTCCATCCTTGATTTGCATCTAATCTCAAATCTACATTGTATCCAACAGCATCTCTTATGGCTTGTATCCTTTTTATATCCATTTGTGAATCAAGTCCGACCTTTATCTTTAATGTCTTATATCCTCTTTTTACAGCTTCAATACTATCTTGTGCCATTTCCTCCGGATCATTTACACTTATTGTCAAATCTGAAATTATTTCTTTCTTATATCCTCCTAAAAGCTTATATAAAGGCGATTTGTGAAGTTGACCAAAAAGATCATATATAGCTATATCAACAGCAGCTTTGGCAGATGTATTCTTAATTAAAGACCTATCTATCCTGTTCATTATCTCTTCTATATTCTCAATTTCTAATCCTATTATTTGTGGTGCTATAAAATCTTCTATAGCACATTTTATAGATCCTTTTGTATCACCTGTAATTACTGCTGTAGGTGCAGCCTCTCCGTATCCAATATGACCTGTATCAGTAATTATCTTAACTACAACATCTTCAATTCTATCAACTGTTCTAAGGGCTGTTTTAAAAGGCTTTTTAAGTGGTACCGATATTTGACCTACTTGTATCTCTTTTATTTTCATTTAAAAACCTCCTTTATAGCTTTTATAATGTAAATATCTCTAGAGGGATATCTAAATAAGGAGTGGGTTCTTCTACTCCATCTACGAAATGCCACCACTCATTCTCATATGTTCTAAATCCAACACTTGACATAACTTCATGGAGATAATTTACATTTTTTCGTGCTTCTTCTGTCATATTGTTTGAACTAACCTTGGCCTTTTCTGTGAAATCATCGAATCCACTAGGCATTTCAAGCTCTTTTCCATTCTCATCTACTAAGGTTATATCTACTGCCATTCCATTATTGTGTCGTGGCCTAAATCCAGATGCAATTGGATTTTCAGGCGGTTTCGCCACATAAGGAGAATCTGGACAGGCTTCATAAAATTCTCTTTGCACATGCATTGGTCTATAAGCGTCCCATACCTTAATGGTATATCCCCTTTCTTTGAATATTTTATTGGCCTTTACAAGCTTTTCCCCAGTTTCTCTTCTTATGGCACATACTGGAACTGGATACATCACTTTCTTTAGAAAGTTATCTTTTGTAGCATATTTTAATTCAATAATAAAACTATTGTCTAAATCTTTTAATAAAACTAACCCTTCAATTTGTTTTATATTATTTTCTGCTATATCTTTCTTTGTCATATTAACTCCTTCCATATGGCAAATTTATTCTATATTATATTTCTTTATTTTTTCATAGAAAGTAGTTTTACTTATTTTTAAGGCTTCCATTGCCCTTTTTTTATCTCCTCTATAAAATGATAATGTTCTCTCAATAATTGATTTCTCATATCCTTCTAGGTACTCTTTCAATGGAACTATATCAACGCTTTTATTCTCTTTTTTATTTAATTTTAAGGCTATATGTTTTGAAAGTATGTTATTTCCTTCAGCTAAATTGACAGCTCTTTCTAAAATATTTTCTAACTCCCTTACATTTCCAGGCCAATCATAGTTTAATATTAGATTAATAGCTTCAGAAGAAATTCTTTTAGATTTACAGCCTATCTCATTGCAGATTTTCGGAAGCACTAGTTCAATCAATGCATTCATGTCTTGCTTTCTTTCTCTTAATGGCGGTATCCAAATAGGGAATACATTTATTCTATAATATAAATCCTCCCTAAAACTTCCCTTTATCATTTCATCTTCTAGATTTTTATTAGTAGCAGCAATGATACGTATATTTACTGTAATTTTTTCTGTACCACCAACTCTGTAGAAAGATTTTTCTTGAATAACTTGCAGTAATTTTACTTGTAAATTTGTAGATATGTCTCCGATTTCGTCTAAAAATATGGTTCCTCCATTCGCTATTTCAAAAAAGCCTTTTTTTCCTTCAGATCGTGCGCCTGTGAATGCTCCTTTTTCATATCCAAAAAGCTCAGATTCCAACAATGTTTCAGGTATTGCACCACAATTCACATGGATAAAAGGCTTGTCTTTAAGCTTGCTGTTCTGATGAATAGCCTGTGCAAGAATTGTTTTTCCCGTTCCGCTTTCTCCTAATATCAATACATTAGAATTAGTCTTAGAAGCCTTTAGTGCCATTCTCTTTACATATTCAATTTGCTCACTATCTCCCACAAAATTAGGAAATGCTTTGTTTAGGGTTTTCTCCTCTTTTAGTTGAGATTCAGCCTTTTCTAGCTGATTAATTGCATTATCTCTTTCCATTATAATCTTTTTTATTTCTGAAATATCTTCTACCTTTAATGCTGCTCCTATCCTCTGCTTTTGGTCCTCCACAGGTAAAAGTGTACACATAGTAGGATATCCGTTGATTTCTTCAAATTTATCTATATAACTAATATCTTCTCCTTTAGCTACATTAAAAAATTGTTGGATTATATTATCTGATTTGTGTATTTCAAAAATATTTTTTCCAATTACATCTAATGTTTCAGTATTCTTTCCTTTGGCCCTGTATTCTTTTCCTTTTAATATGTCATTGATACTTTCTCCCCTAGCAGTATATCCATGGGATTGGTAGAATTTCATTTGTTTCGTGACTCCATCTAAAACCACCATATGTCCTATTGCATTGATGTAGTTCAAGGTGAATTCTTCATCTCTAACCTTAATAGATATTATCTTATTTACAAAATCTATTTCAACTTCTATATCTACTTCTAAATAACTTGTTTTTAATTTTAAAACATCTTCCTTATGACCATTTTTTAAGGTCTTAAATACTGGATTAGCCATTCCATCTTTGCCAAATACTCCAATGGCAATAATCGAATCTCCCATATCTATGTTATTATCCTTTACCCCCAAGGACTTTAATGAATCTGAATCCATTTTTCCATCATCCTGTCCTATGGAGTTATCTCCAATAATAACTATATCTCCAATATTAATTTTCCCTTTATCATGGTTAATTTGTCCATCATAACTTATTCCAAATATTTCCTTAGCCTTATTATTATAGATTTGTATTTTGCCCTCATTATCTATTACTATAAAACCTTCAGACATCATATCCGTAAACATTTTAACATAAGATTCTGAATTTAAAGACATTTGATCACCCTTTAGATATATATTGTTACTTAATTATATCATCATAGGCTGATTTCTTGTAGCATTGTTATATTTAAAATTATAATATAAACATTCTAACTGTCATCAGTTCTTGAATATCCTTTGCTATATACTCCACTGTATGATCGTCTATAAGTCTAACTCCCGGATAATATCTTGCTTTATTAGCATCTTGATGCTCTGTAAATCTTATTTCCAATTTCAGTTCTTCTGGAGATTCTATTTTACATTCTTTAACTTTTTTAATTCCTTCCTTTACTCCACTTTTTATAGATTCACATGCACAATTTGGATGCATGTTAAAGGTAGCACCACCTTCTCCACTTTTCACAGCCACAGTCTTTATATTTGGGACTAGTTTTTTTGAGTTTTCACATAACATTTTATCTCCTGATAAAAATACTACTGGAACTCCATAATACGCAGATATCAATGAATTCATTGTAAACTCTGATGCTAATTCTCCATTGATTTTTACATATGTAGCCTTCTTAGAATTCATTGTATGAGCCAATGGGTTTCCGTTTTCTCCAGCAGCTGAATGATATCCAATAAAAATTGTAGCATCAAAACTTTCATTTATACCTGCCATCATTGATTCAGGTGAAGAAGTCCATCCTCTTATTACTCTTGCTTCTTTCGGAAGTTTAGATATATCTATATTTCTTCCAGAATCGTGAGCATCCTTTACCACTATTTCTTTTGCACCCATTTCTATTGCCGCTTCACATGCTGCTATGGTTTCTTTAGTCATTTGATCAACTGCCCATGCATATTCTCCATGACCTAATTCAGTTTCATTCCAATTGGTCACTCCAGTTATACCTTCAATATCTACGCTGATATAAATCTTCATCCTCCCACTCCTTTATTGTATATTTTCAATGCTAATTATATTTATAGCCTTTAGAAAGTAATTTTTCCTTTATCTCTCAAAATGCTTCTGCTTTCTGGTGATACATCTACTGTATCTTAAATACTAAATAAAATAATCCTAAAATTTAATAGAAATAGTATACATAAGTCATTTAATTATATATGAATATATGCAAACTATATGCCATTAGATAAATATGTTAATTTTCAACATTTTATAAACATCGGATTTATTTCAGGGCGAATTTTGGCCCCATTGCAAAACCCATTACCCCATAAGTTTAAGTTTATTATCCCTAGTAATATATGGTCTTTTTATTTAATATTACTTATTTAAAACATATCTAACAGCTCAAGCAAGGTCTTCGTTTGTAAAAGGACACCTATTTTAATACACTCTTCATCTGCCATAAAATATTCACTATGGATCGGTGCTGTCCAGCCTTTATCCTTATTTCCACATCCCAAATTATAATATGCCCCTTTAGTGTCTTGTAAAAAGAAGGAAAAATCATCTGCGCCCATACTTGGAAACTCTTTAAATTTCACTTTATCCTTGCTCAATATACCTTCTGCCGTTTTCTTCAAAGCATCAACTACTTCATCATTATTTATAAGAGCTGGATAGCCCTCTTCAAATTCTACTATTGCTGTTGCTCCATATGCTTTTGCTGTATTCTCTGTTATTTCTCTAATTCTATTTTTCGCAAATACTCTTGTATCTGGATCAATTGTCCTAAGGGTACCTGACATAATGACTTCTCCAGGTATTATATTATTTTTTATACCACCATTAATTTGGCCCAATGTTAAAACAACAGAATTTAAAGGCGATATGTTCCTGCTTACTAAGGATTGTAAGGCTGTAATTATATATCCAGCTGTTACTATAGGATCTACGGATTGATCAGGATAAGCTGCATGGCTTGATTTACCAGTTATTTTTATAGAAAATTCGTTAGTAGCTGCATTCACTTTCCCATATTTTAATTCAACTTCTCCTGCATCTAAATAAGGCATTACATGTAATGATAACATGTACTCAACATCTGGATTCTTTAAATACCCTTCCTCAATCATCTTTTTTGCTCCGCCTATGGTCTCTTCTGCTGGTTGAAAAAAGATTTTTATATTTCCACAGATTTCATCCTCTATTTCTTTCAATGTCTTTGCCACTCCGAGATGTATCGCTGTATGAATATCATGTCCACAGGCATGCATTACTCCAGCATTCACTGATTTAAATGGAATGTCAGTTAGTTCTGTTATTGGTAATGCATCAATATCTGCTCTAGCACCTACAGTCTTACCATCTTTCTTTCCTCTTATTATTGCTACAACACCTGTTTCAGCAACTCCCTTTACATACTCAATCCCCCACTCATTTAGATACTCGCAAATTCTATCACAGGTTCTATACTCCTGCTCACTTAACTCAGGGTGCATATGAAAGTCTCTTCTTATGTCTATTAATTGAGAAAAAATCTCATCAACCCTTTTTTCTATATCCATAATACTCTCCTTACTATATATAATTAATTATATTTACTATTTTTTCATCCTTAATATAGACCCGTGGTACTCGCATACCAATTCTACTCATTATCTCATTTTTATTTGTACTTCCCAGTAAAGAAGCATTGTGGATATCAAGAGTATTATTTGTTCCGTCACCATAGATAATAGCCTCATCGCCTTCACATACTTCTTCTATATCAGTTAAATCAACCATACATTGATCCATACAGATTATTCCAATTATTGGTGCTTTTTGATTATGAATTGTAACAAAGCCCTTGCCTGTTAAATTCCGAGGATATCCATCAGCATATCCAAAGGGAACAGTCCCAATAATACTATCCCTTTCAGCTCTCCATACATAACTGTAGCTTACACCTTCACCTTTAGAAACTTTTCTGACATTATATACTTTTGTTTTTAATGTTAGTGCTTGTTTTAAATCTAAAGTTCCATAGTGAAATCCCTTTATACCATATATAATTGCCCCAGGCCTTATCATATTCATCCTAAACTCTGGATAGTCAACTGCTGATATACTATCTTCAATATGCTTATATTTAAGTTTTATACCTCTTTCTTCAAGGCTCTCTATGACATTTACGAGCTTTCTATATTGTTTCTCATCTTCTTCTTTGTTTGTTAGAGCCAAATGAGAAAATATTCCTTCTACATTTAGGTTTGGTAATTTAGAAATTTTTTCGATTTCATCTATGCTTTCTTTCGAATCTCTAAATCCCAATCTATTAAATCCTGTATCATATTTTATATGAACAACAGGTATTTTATTATATTTATTGCCATAATCATTTAAAATTTCAGCTTGTCTATATGAAAATATGGTTTGAGTTATATCATTTTTAACTACATGTTCCAAATATTTATCTGGAGTAAATCCCATAATAAATATCTTGTAATCTGCAAAATGTCGTCTAAGGTCTAATGCCTCCGTAAGAGTTGCTACAGCTAAATAATCCGCTCCATTTTCCATCAATTCTTGAGCCACTCCAACTGCACCATGACCATAGCCATTAGCTTTAACTACTGCTGCTATAGCTACTTCTTCTCCAACCATTTCCTTTATATTTTTCATATTATATATTATATTATCTAGATTAACCTCAAGAAAGGTATCACGTAGTAGAAGTTCCATAGTTTATTCCTCCAAATATATTCAATATATAATAACAATTATATATCATTTCTCAATATGTCGTCATAATTCTCTCTTTTAACTATTAATCTATCTTTTCCTTCACTTAACATGACTACAGCAGGTCTTGGGATTCTATTATAATTACTCGACATAGAATAATTATATGCTCCTGTTGATAGAACCGCTAGCATATCTCCTGTTTCTACTTTAGGTACTTTCAAATCCCAAATCAAAATGTCCCCAGATTCACAACACTTTCCTGCTACAGTCACTACATCTGTTAATTCCTCTTCCGCTTTATTTATGACGATAGCCTCGTATTTAGCTTCATATAAGCTGGGTCTTGGATTATCGGGCATACCACCATCAATTGAAACATAAGTCCGTATTCCCGGAATTTCCTTAATAGCTCCTATCGTATAGATTGTAATCCCCGCTTCTCCTACTACCCATCTACCAGGTTCTATTATTACTAAAGGTCTTTCTAGCTCATATTCTTTACATCTATCTTCAATTTCCTCTATTATAGAATCTGTAAAATAGGCTAAAGGTTTTCTTTCCTCACTTTCAGAATAATGGATACCATATCCTCCTCCAGTATTCAACTCCTTAACTATAAATCCATATTCATCTTTTACTTTTTTCATTAACTGCGTCATTATCTGAATAGCCTTAATATGGTTCCCATTATCTGAAATCTGTGACCCAATATGGAAATGGAATCCAAGCAATTCAGTAAATTCCAATTTCAAAACCTTCTCCATTGCCGTCTTTATAGTTTTCTCATCTAGAGGTATTCCAAATTTAGAATCCACTTGACCAGTTTGAATATACTTATGTGTATGGCTGTCGATACCTGGACTTATTCTAAATAGTATATGAACCTTTTTATTATGTTTCTTTGCTATTTCTTCAATAATATCCATTTCTTCTAAGTGATCTACAACTATTCTTCCTACATTATTTTCTATTGCCAATTCTAGTTCATCTATAGTTTTATTATTCCCATGGAATATTATTTTTTCCATAGGAAACTCAACTTGAATTGCAGTATAAAGCTCACCACCAGACACTACATCCATTCCTATGCCCGATTCTTTAATAATCCTCGCCATTTCCTTAGTTAGAAATGCTTTACTAGCATATACCGCCATTGTCTTAGGGTTCTTATCCAGAAAATCTTCTCTAATCTCCCTCAGTCTATCTTTAATATAATCCTCAGACATCACATAAAGAGGTGTTTTATATTTTTCAGCTAATTTAACTGTATCACATCCGGCAAATATATAATTATTCATTTAATAACAACTCCTCCACAAAATAGTTTCCAATATTAATTACAAGCAAAAAATATGCCAAGTCAATAAATAGCCTATTGCTAATATTTAACCTGGCATATTTAAAATTTTAGTAATATTTCTTCCTATTTCTCGTTTTTTTTCCGCCTTTTCGGAACTGTTCTTTGGAGAACTTCTTATTATTCTTTTCTATAGTTTTTCTGCAAAACTCTTTCCAAATTCTATACACCTTGATATAGCTTCTGCATCTGGATTCCAAAGCTCTTTTATTCCTTCTTGCAATATCTCAAGTTTTGCATCCTTTAGCTTCTGCTCTATTACGGCTACGGACTCACCAGACCAACCATAGGAACCAAAAGCTGCTGACTTTTTATTCTTAAATCCTATTCCTTTTATCATCTCAAGAATCCCTGCTGTTGCATGCATTATACTCTTGTTAACTGTAGAAGAACCAAATAATATTGCTTTAGACTTAAATAATTCAGTTATTACATCATTTTTATCTGAATTTGCTGCATTATATAATTTTACAGTTACATCTTTATTCACTGATTTTATACCCTCTGAAATTGCCTCTGCCATTCTTTTTGTGCCGTTCCACATAGTATCATATACTATTGTAATTTGATTTTCTTGATATGCATCTGCCCACTCTAAATATTTTTCAACTATTTGTGCTGGATTATCTCTCCAGATAATTCCATGAGATGTAGCTATCATATTAAGTGGCAGGTTAAACCCTAAGACCTCTTTAATTTTATTAGTGACTAATACGCTAAATGGAGTTAATATATTTGCGTAATATTTAACAGCTTCTTGATATAATTCCCCTTGATCCACTAAATCATTATACATTAAATCTGATGCATAATGTTGTCCAAAGGCATCATTACTAAACAATATATTTTCTCCACTCATATAAGTCATCATACTATCTGGCCAATGAAGCATTCTTGCTTCTACGAATGTTAGAGTTGATTTTCCTATATCTAATGTATCTCCTGTCTTTACTTCTACAAAGTTCCAATCTTCATGAAAATGTCCTTTTAATATTTTTGCTCCGTTTGATGTACAATAGATTGGAGTATTTGGTATCTCCTTCATTAACAATGGCAAAGCTCCACTATGGTCTATCTCTGAATGTTGTGCTATTATATAGTCTATTTCATTTAGGTCTATTTCCTTCTTTAATTTCTCAACATACTCTTCAGCAAATGGTTCCCAAACTGTATCAATAAGTACTGTCTTTTTGTCTCTAATTAAGTATGAATTATAGGAAGACCCCCTATGTGTCGAGTATTCATCTCCATGGAAGGTTCTTAGTTCCCAATCTATCTTCCCTACCCATGTTACCTTATCGGTCATCTTAAAACTCATTGCATTACCTCCTTATAATTAATTATTTAATCCCATAATATATGTACCCATTTTATTGTAAAATATTATTATTTTGTTATTTATTATGAAATTAAGGGTAAAATCATAGAGAAAATACTTTGTGAGGTGAATATCTTGGAATCCATAAGAATAATGGTTGAAGAACATACCAATATTAGGAGAATGCTTAAAGTGATTAGGAAAATTTCCTATAGAGTTATGACTAACTCTGAATACGATATAGATGATTTCCCAAGGATAATTGATTTTGTAAGAACTTATGCAGATAAACATCATCATGGAAAAGAAGAAGATATACTATTCCAGACAATGAATAAGGAAATTGAAAAATTAGCAAAATCAGGTGCTATTACTGGAATGTATATAGAGCATGATATGGGAAGGCTTTACATGGCCAATCTTGAAAAGTCATTGGAAGAATTTAAAAATGGCAATGATGAAGCAAGACTTGACATTATAGCAAATGCCATTTCCTATACAAATTTATTGGATAGGCATATAGAGAAAGAAAATACCGCTATGTATAAATTTGCTGAAAATATGTTAAATGATAGCAGCAAAGCTTTTATTGAGGATGAATGTAAAAAAGTAGAGAACTCGGCAACTGAAGCAGGAATTCAAGAAAAATATATTACTTTAATAGAAGAATTGGAAAGTAAATATAAATAGAATAAACATAAAAAAAGTGACCTAGATAATATAATACAATTACCTAGGTCACTTTTTTAAATTAAACTGTCTTTTACTTAACAAATTAGTTGACAAATGGTAAATTATGGTGTACTATTCAATTAATACACTAGTACAAATAAATTATAATACAAAAGGGGGATATCTGTGAAAGGATTTAGTGTAAAACAAAAACCAATTGCTTTAATTTTGCTAGTAGTTTTATTATCAACATTTTTATTCTCTAACATATCTTATGCTGAAACAAAAAATTTAAGAGTTGGAGAGACTTATTTTGGTTTCAAACTAATTGAACAAAAACATCTAAAAGAGTTAGATTCTGTTGGTAGGATTTTTCAACATGAAAAAAGTGGTGCTAGGTTACTTCAAATAGAAAATGATGATGAAAATAAAGCATTTTCTATTTCTTTCAGAACACCAGTTGAAAACAATAAGGGGATTCCCCATATTTTAGAGCATGTGCTTTTAAATGGAGGCTCAGAAAAATTTCCTGTAAGAAATCTCTTTTTTGAAATTGTAAAGGGAACTTTAACCAAGAATCTAAATGGGCTTACCTATCCAGACAGAACTACTTATCCATTTTCTAGTATGAACGATAAAGAATTCAATGACTTACTGGATGTTTATCTCAGTGTAGTTTTTAAACCTGCATTTTATAAGGATGAGAACTTCTTTAAAGTTGACGGATGGCATTATAGCATTGAGGATAAAAATGCACCTCTTCAATATAATGGAGTTGTATATAATGAAATGAAAGGAGCTTTGTCATCTCCTGATTCACAGCTACATTATTCAATAATGCAAAGCTTATATCCAGACACTAATTATGCTTACTTATCTGGAGGAAATCCTCCTGATATACCAAGTCTAACTTTCCAAGAAGTGAAAGATTTCTATGATAAATATTATCATCCTTCAAATAGTTATATTTATCTCTATGGAAAAATCGATATATTGGAGAAACTTAAATTCATCAATGATAATTATTTAAAGGATTTCGATAAAGAGGAAATAGATTCTAAACCCATTGTTCAAAAACCCTTTGACAAGAGGAAAGATATAATAGTTGAGTATCCTATTTCAACGGAGGACTCTGCAGAAGGAAAATCATCTATTGCTCTAAGCTTTTCTATTAAAGATGACTCTAGAATCGATACGATGACTTCCTTCAATGTACTAACTTATATACTATTTAAAAACCAAGCTTCTCCAGTGGTGCAAGAACTAAATAAAGCTGGTTTTTACAATATTAGCGCCCAAATGTCTCCTAACTTCTTGCAACCTTATGTAACAATAACTGCACAAAATATCAATCCTAATATGAAGGATGACTTTGTAAATATTGTATTTTCTTCTTTAAAGGATGTAGTAGAAAAAGGTATAAATAAAGATCTTATTAAATCAACACTAAACGTAGTAGAGCTAGATTTAAGACAGCAGTACTCAAGAAATATTAATACAGGGCTTATGTATGGTGATTTAGCAATGTTTAGCTGGCTATATGACGAAGACCCATTTGAAGGTCTAAATATGGCAGATAGCTTCAGAAAATTAAAGATTGCATTAGATAAGCCTTATTTTGAAGAACTAATCCAAAAACATATTCTAAATAATAAACATAGTTCTTTAATACTTCTTCAGCCAAAGAAAGGCTTAATGGAAGAAAAAGACGCTGCTGCAACAGAAAAACTCAGAGAATATAAGGCATCTCTTTCAGATAAGGAAATAGAAGATATTGTAAGAGAATATAAAGAACTTCAAGAATGGAATAATACTCCTAATTCTGAGGAAGCCTTAGATACTATGCCTGCGCTGTCTTTAAAAGACTTAAAGCCTACTATAGAGGAAATCCCTACTATAGAAAGCAAAGATGAAGATATGATTATTTTGCATCATCCATTATTCACCAATGGTATTGGAAGCATAAATTTATATTTTGATGCTTCTTATGTGAAACAGGAACAAATTCCTTATATAAATCTATTATCAGAGATATTAGGGAAAATGAGTACCGAAAATTATAATTATACTGAACTTCCAGTGCAAGAAGCTATGTATACAGGAGGTATCAACTATTATCCTAGTGTACTAACTAAAAAAGGAAATAACACAGATTATGATCCTAAATTAGTCGTTTCATCTATTGCCACTGATGAAAACATAGGTCAAATGTTTAAGTTGATTTCAGAAGAAATAGAAAAGACTAAATTCGACGATAAAGAAAGGCTAAAACAGCTTATTTCGATGTCAAAGTTTACTATTGAAAATCAATTGAATAGCATGCCTTTGAATACGGCCGCAATAAGAAATCTCTCTTATTTCTCACCTGTTTTCAAGTATAACGATATTTTAAATGGCTTTAGTTATTATGATTTTATATCAGAACTTGATTTGAATTATGATTCTAGGTATGAAGAAATAGTCAAGAATCTTGAAGAAGTTAAAGATACTATTTTTAATAGAAATAATTTAGTAATAAGTATTACTGGGGAAAATGCAGAATACAAGGCTTTTAAGGAAAATCTTCCTACATTGCTTGAAATCTTGGAAAATAAAGACTATCCTTCGCAGAAATACGAATTTAAGATTGAAGATACTAACGAAGCCTTTACATCTCCAATAGATATTTTATATAACTTTGCAGCTTTTGACTTTACAAAGAGTGGATATAAATATAGTGGTAGTATGAAGGTTTTAAACAATGTTATATCTGACTATTTATTTAATGAAATTCGCGTCAAAGGCGGAGCATATGGTGCTATGTTTAATATAGTCAACGAATCTAATATTATCTTTATGAGTTATAGAGATCCAAAATTAAAAGAAACTTATAATGCTTATAACAGCACTGTAGGTTTTCTCAGAAACTTTGATTTAGATGAGAAAGCATTTGAGAAATTTATTATTTCTTCTTTGGCAGAATACTATGTTCCAGTATCTAGCATACAAAAAGGAAATGAGGCCGATTATTATTATCTTATGGGAATTAAGACTGAGGATTTAAATAGAGAGCTTAAAGAAATATTAAACACGAAGCCTCAGGATATGAAAAAATTTGCTGAAATGATTGAAAAGGGATTAAAAGATAATAATATTGTAACAGTTGGAAATGAGAAAGTAATAAAAGACAATAAAGGTTTCTTTAATAGTATAAAAAATTTAATAAAATAAATATCTAAATAGAATAACCTCTAATTTAAATAAAATTAGAGGTTATTCTATCTTTTCTAAAGCTTCTATATCCAGTAAAATTATTCTTCTATGACCAATTAATTTTATAATTCCCATATCCTGAAAAACTGTTAATTTTCTACTTAAAGTCTCTTGACTCATTCCTAAATGAGATGCAAAGTCTCTTTTACTCATCTTTAAAGATACTTCCCCTTTTTCATTTGCCATATTAATTAGAGTAAGAGCCAGCCTTCTTTCTACTCCATGAAGGCTTATATTTTCTATCAAATGCTCAGCTTTTTCTAATCTTTGACTTAGTTCCTCCATTACTTTAAATGCTATGGTAGGATATTTTTTCATTAACTCTTTTAATTTTTTCCCATCTATCATACATGCAACTGTCTGTGACAGCGCTTCTCCATTATCAGTTAATGGCAAGGGACTAAAGATAGATAGTTCTCCCATAAAATCTCCAGGTCCCAATACTCTAATTACCTGTTCTTTTCCCGAATCTGTAAATCTAGTTATCTTTACTTTTCCAGAATGTATTACATAGAGTTTATCTCCCTTATCCCCAGCCATATATATCATTTCACCTTTTTCAAAGGTTTTTTCTTTTGTTATCCTAGCTACTTCCATCATTTCTTCATAAGTTAGATTGCTAAAGATTGGAACTATCTCTATACAATTTTTCCCTTCTCTTTTAAAGCAGTTACAATCCATTTAAACATCTCCTTAAATCTCTAACATTTTCTTCGATTTGCCTCTATCTCCATATCCTAAAAGTCTAACTGCATTAATTACAACTAGCAAGACAGACAATTCATGGACTAACATTCCAAAGGATAAATTGACTGTTTTAATCAATACTCCTGCTAATAATAATGCTGCTACAGCTATGGCAAAGTAAATATTTTGTCTCATATTATTTACTGTAGCACGGCTCAACCCTATGGCATGGGATAGTTTTTTTATTTCGTCAGACATCAACACTACATCTGCTGTTTCCATGGCTACATCTGTTCCTGCACCACCTATGGCAATTCCTAAATCGGCTGAAGCCAATGCTGGCGCATCATTTACTCCATCTCCTACCATGGCTGCTACACCATATTTTTCTTGTAATTCTTTTAATACCCTAACCTTATCTTCTGGTAAAAGTTCTGCATAGAAATCGTCTAATCCTATTTCTTCAGCGATTGCTTTAGCAGCTCTTCTATTATCTCCAGTAAGCATTACTATTTTTTCTACACCCAATCTCTTTAGATTAGATACTAATTTCTCAGCATCTTCCCTTACAACATCAGCAATGGATATAACCCCCAATACTTGCCTTGTATCTCCAACTATTACAGCGGTCTGTCCTTTTTCTTCTTCAGATTGTAGATATTTTTCTACATCCTCTCCAATGCTTATCTTGTTTTCTAAGAACAATTTTCTATTTCCAATTAAAATTGTTCCACCTTCTATCTTAGTTTTAAGACCTTGACCAGTTATTATCTCTGACTCCTCTGGCATTTCATCAATTTTTCCTAGATCCTTTTCTGCCCGAGCCAGTATTGCACGAGCTAAGGGATGCTCTGAATATCCTTCTCCTATTGCAGTTATTCTTAGCAACTCTTTTTCGTCTATATTATAGGATTTTATATGGGTTACCATTGGTTTCCCAACAGTCAATGTTCCCGTCTTATCAAAGGCTAAAACCTTTATTTTCCCTAAGTTTTCCATTATCTCTCCACCTTTGACTAATACACCATGCTTTGCCCCATTTCCTATACCTGCTACAATAGACACAGGGGTTGATATAACCAAAGCTCCTGGACAGGCTATAACCAATAATGTAAGAGCTAATACTAAATCCTGAGTCACTAGATATAACCCTATTGCTAATACTATTATAGCAGGAGTATAATATCTTGAAAACTTCTCAAGAAATTTTTGAGTTTTTGCTTTCTTATCTTGAGCTTCTTCCACCATTTGAAGTATCCTTGCAAACGTAGTATCTTCCCCTACTCTTGTTGCCTCAATTACTAGATATCCAGACTCAATTATTGTTCCTGAAAAAACGCTATCATCTATATTTCTATTAACAGGGATTGACTCTCCTGTAATAGCTGATTGATTTACATATGCTGAGCCTTCTATAACATTGCCATCTACAGAAATCTTTTCTCCTGGTTTTACTACTACCTGATCTCCTTTAACTACTTCATCGGGAGAAATTATTATTTCAACTCCATCTCTCATTACTCTAGCTGTATCTGGAGCTAAATCCAGCAAAGCTTTAATTGAAGATCTAGTTTTTTCTATAGTTCTAGATTCTAGGTAATCACCTAGCATAAATAGAAATGTTACAGCTGCCGCTTCCCAGTATTCCCCTATAAACATTGCACCTATGACTGCTATGGATACTAAAGCATCTATTCCTATTATCCAGTATCTTGCAGCAGATATTGCATTTCTCAGTATTGGAGTACCTGCAATTATGGCTGCAAGAATCATGACTACAGATGTTATTATTTGCTCTCCTATTGTATTTTTTAATATAAAAGCTACTGCTACTAATATCCCTGATATCCAAACTCTTTGAGCCTTGGTTAATTTCATTATACTCTCCCCTCTTAAACTTTACTTATTATTTTTCACTTAAAACATCAAATCCTAATTTTTCAATTTTTGATACTATATCTTCTGAGCTTAATATTGATTCATCGAAAGTTGCTTTAACTCTGGATGTATTAAATAAAACTTCTCCTGTAGAGATACCTTTTGTCTTCTTTAACATTCCTTCAATTTTAGCCACGCAGTTTGGGCAAGTTAGTGTTTCTAATTGATAAGTTTTTGTTATCATAATATTACCTCCTGTTTTTATTGTTTGTAGCTTTATTATAAGCTAGAATAGAATAATTTACTTTGACCTAGGTCAAAATTTCGTAATTATTTTGGAGAGTTTCTTTAATTATTACCCTATTTTTATATTATTAATTAAATCAGATAGATTTATTATGTTTTATCATTGTAATCAATTCGTAATTCTATGTTCCTTGTAAAGAATATAAAATTATGTTACCCTATACTATAAAGGATGGTGATGATATGAAAAATTTAATTAGAAAAATCTCTTTAATGTTAGTAGTATTAATGGTACTAGTCATTTCCTTTGGTTGTACTCCTAAGAGCAATCCTGCAGCAGAAGAAAAGATATCTACAAATCTAGGTTTCTTAAGTGAAATAAATACAGAGAATGGAAAAAGTTACATTACTATTTCCACAAATGAAACAACTCTAAAATTAGAGGTAACAGACAAAAGCCTTATAGATAATCTGGCTGTAAATGAATATTATATGGTAGCCTTTAATCAAAATAATATAGTGAAATCAATAGAACCAAATTCATTTATAAAAGATTTAGTTGAAAAATATGGAAAACCAAATGGAGAATCTGAAGACCTAATTATTAAGGCTACAGACAAAGTTGATTATAATGACTTAACTTTGCTTGATTCCGCGAATATAGACTTTAATAAAGATGGAACAGAGGAAACTATAGAGTTGTATACAGTTGCTCAAAGATACAATGGTGAGATTGCTTGGGATGATGGTCAAAATTGGGTACTAGTTGTAAGAGATGCTGATAATGATTATATTCTCTTTAATGATTATGTTCAATTAGGCGGCATAAGTTTTTATGCATATTTTGAAGGTGAAGATTTTGTAGTAACTACAGTTCAATCAGGTACATCAAATTTAAAACTTACAGAATATAGATTTGATAAAGAATCCAATAGTTTTATTAGTAAAGTAAGCTTTACTACTCATGGTGATGTAAATATGTTCCACCAAGCACCTTTAGGATACAAATAATAAAAGCCCTTATATAGGGCTTTTTTCATTTATCATCTCATCTATCTTTTCCTTTGATACTGGCTTACTAAAATGGTAACCCTGAGCTATATCACATTTCATTTCCTTCAGTATCTCTAACTGTTCTATATTTTCTACCCCTTCAGCAGTTACCTTTAATCCCAATTGTTTTGCTAAAACAATTATCGTATTTGAAATCATCTTATTTTTATCATTTTTCTCAATATCCCAAATAAAAGATCTATCTATTTTAAGTTCGGACACACTCATTTCATTTAAATAATTTAAACTGGAATATCCTGTCCCAAAATCATCTATAGCTACTGCTATCCCAAGGTTTTCTAACATATTTAAAATGTTTAATGTATAATCTATATCTGATATAGCCGTGGTCTCTGTAATCTCCAAGGTAAGATTCCTTGGATTAAGTTTTGACTCATTTAGGGCATTTATTACTTCATTTATAAATCTTCTATCTTGAAACTGCCTAGCCGAAATATTCACAGACATAATAATATCATGCCCTAAATCAATCCATTTTTTTGCTTGAACTGCAGCCTCCTTTAATATCCATTCTCCCATTTGAATTATCAATCCTGTTTCTTCAGCTAAAAAAATAAATTTATCTGGGTATAGGAGTCCTTGTTCTGGATGATTCCATCTTACCAAAGCCTCTACCCCTCTGATCTTTCCTGTTAATATATCTATTTGAGGTTGGTAATGTAATACCAACTGATTATTTTCTACAGCTTGTCTCAACTGATTTAAAAGCATCATCTTCTCAAGGCCTTTAGACTGTATCTCTTTTCCATAAAGATAGTAAGCATTTCCTCCAAAGTCCTTTGCTTTATATAATGCAAGATCAGCATTTTTAATTATGGACTGAGAATCCAGTCCTCCTTCTGGATATAATGCTATACCAATACTAGTAGTTAAATATAATTCATAATCCTTAACATAATATGGTTTTTTAAAATCTTCTATAATAATCCTCGCTAATTCTATTGCATCATCACTATGCTGAATACCTTTAAGTAGTATATAGTACTCATCTCCACCAATTCTCGCTACGATATCTTCTTCTTTTACTAACTTCTTAAGTCTCATACCTAAAATCTTTAATACATGATCTCCTACATAGTGACCTAATGTATCATTTATATGTTTAAATCTATCTAAATCCAAAAGTAACACCGCAAATAAATCATCGTTTTTTTCTAAATTTTCAAATATACTATTTAATTCTTCTATAAAATAAACTCTATTAGGAAGTGACGTGACAAGATCATAATATGCTAAATTATATATTTCTTTTTGATGTTTTATTAAACCTTCATTGGCTACTTCGAGTTCATTAGTTCTTTTTAATACTTCTTTTTGAAGTCTTTTATTATAGAAGTACAAAAATAAGAAAATTAAAGATATTATCGTCACTACAGATATAATTTGTTTTTTATAGGCATTATATGTCATCTTAATGTAGGACATATCTTCCCCGAACCATTTTTTATAAATATTATCATAAACCTTATTTCTCTTAATAGTTTCTAAGCCCCTCTCCAATATTTGGAAAAGCTCTTCGTTATCCTTTCTAACAGCTGGCCCATACTTTGCAGTAGAGATAGGTTCTCCTACAACTTTAACTAATTCTGTCATTCTATTTCTCTGTAGATGATATAGGCCAACTATTTTATTTACTAAAGCTGCATCTACTTCTTTATTTCCTACTGCAATCAAGGCTTCTTCTTGACCATTTTTAGGATAACCAATTACGCGAGGTATTTCTAAAATTAGAGATTCGTTATAATCATTTTTTTGATAAGCTACCTTTAGTCCTTCTAGGTCTTCTAATTCGTTTATATGTACAGTGTCCTTTGCTGCAAAAATCACTTGTTCATTGACAACTGTAGGTAGAGTGAATTTATATTTTTCTAGCCTTTCCTCATTTTGGGACATACCTATAATACCATCAATTTCATTTCTGTCCAAGGCTAGTATTGCGTCATTCCATTCCATTGGTATAATCTCGATTTGTAAATCCATCTCATTGGCAATTGCATTTATTATATCAACATTATATCCTTTATAGTTACCGTTCTCATCAATATATTCATAAGGTGGATGGTTATGATCTCCTGCAAATCTAATAATTTTTGAACTATTGTTAGAATAAACATTTTCACTATCTATAAATAGGCTTTGGATGGAAATCAAAGTTAGTACTATTAATAATACTATTGTATTTTTCTTCGTCTTGGATCTCATAATCATCCCCCTTTAATCATATTTCCCCGTTAATCTCCCTATATAATCCCCTTTATCTCTTTAGCAAATTTAATAAATTTATCTATATCTTCCTTATTAGTATCGAAGGATGTAACTAATCTAACCAAATTTGTTTCTTCATCTATTACATAAAAATCAAATTTTTCTTGCAGAGATTTGATTAAATCCTTTTCCATATATGCAAATATCATATTAGTCTCTGGTTCAGATTTTAAGGTGATTCCAGAAATTCCAGATAAGCTGCTTGCAAAGTATTTACCCATATTATTTGCATTTAATGCATTTTCTCTCCATAAGTCGCCACTTAAATATGCGACAAATTGTGCAGATACAAACCTCATTTTAGACAATAATTGCATTCCTTGCTTTCTATAAAATTTAAAAGCTTTACTTAGATCTTTATTTAATGAAACTATAGCCTCTCCTATCATCATTCCATTTTTTGTTCCACCAAAGGATAGAAGATCCACTCCTGTATCTGTTATCATCTCTTTAAAAGTAGTGTCAAGTGCCACTACTGCATTAGCTATCCTTGCCCCATCTATATGTAATAACATATTATTCTCATGAGCAAATTCAGCTAACTCTTTAATTTCTTCTATTGAATATAGTGTTCCAGTCTCAGTAGTTTGAGATATGGAAATTATCCTAGGCTGGGACTGATGTTCGTCTCCTAAAGAATGAAGAAAACTCTTCACCCCTTCCCCACATATTTTTCCATTTTCAGTTGGTATCTGTAATATTTTTGCTCCACTAAATTTTTCTAATGCTCCACATTCATCTACATTTATATGAGCTGTATTTGCACATACTACTGCCTCATATGGCATCAATAATCCACTAAGCCCAATAACATTTGCAGCTGTACCTGTAGTTACAAAATATACGTCTACATCAGCTCCTAATTGTTCTTTTATCTTGTTTATGGCTTCTTTAGTTGTATTATCGTTACCATAAGAATAATCATGACCGCTGTTAGCATTTAACATAGCTTCCATTACTTTGGGGTGAACTCCAGAGTTATTGTCACTCATAAACATTTTCATATCTTATCCTCCTTAAATCAAACTTATCTATCTGTCAATGCTACGAAATTACCAATTATAGACATTATTATACTATATGCGACAGTTAAACTAAATAGGTACATTGGCATATTATAGGAGATATTATTGTAATACATTTTATGATATAATATACTGTATTGACGGAGGTGATACGTTGAAATCTTATTTACTCGTTATTATTATAGGGTATTTATTCGGCTGTCTACAATGGTCCTATATATTTAGTAAAACTTTTTTAAATGTGGATATTAGAACACTTGGGGCTGGAAATGCTGGTGCATCAAATACTGTAATATCACTAGGATGGAAATGGGGTGTCCTAGTTGCCATCTTAGATATATTAAAAGCAATTATTTCTATTTTAGTTATTAGATATTTATTTAAAATTTCTCATCTAAGTGAAAGTGTTTTTCTTCTGTATTTAAATGGTCTTTTTGTAATCCTTGGTCATGATTTCCCATTCTTTATGGGTTTTAGAGGTGGAAAGGGTGCTGCATCTCTTCTAGGTATGTTAATAGGTGTAGATTATAGATTTGGCTTATTGGGCTTCCTCATAATTTTGCTTATAACTGTTTTTACTGACTATATAGCCTTAGGTACTATAGCCATGAACTTATTTCTATTATTAGCAACTATTTATTTTAATCTTGGACTTGGTCCAATAATCATATCTGCCCTTCTTGTGATTATAGCTATTTATCTTCATATACCAAATATTAAACGTATAAGAGATAAAGAAGAAAAAGGGCTGAGGGGAACCTTAAAGAAAAAAATCAAAAATATATAGGGAACGGTTATTCAACCGTTCCGCCCCTAAAAAAAATTTATTCATGCCTTTTAAATCGCCCCTTTTAGCATAAACAAATTTTATTCTTTCCATTCCTTTTTAATAACTCTTCAATTTTATATGCTTCAACTGGTTTACTAAACAAGTAGCCCTGTACAAATGTGCATCTATTTGCATTTAAAAACTTTAATTCTTCTTCTCTTTCTACCCCTTCAGCAGTTAAAGTAATATTCAAGCTTTCAGCTAAAGATATTATTCCCTTTACAATTTTAGATTTATTAATATTTCCATCTACTCCATCGATAAACATTCTATCAATTTTAATATTATTAATATTCAATTCACATAGTTGTCCTAGGGAAGAATATCCAGTACCAAAGTCATCTATGGCTATTTTTATTCCTAATTTCCCTAACTCCTTTATTGTATCCTGAATCAATTCATAGTTTTGAGTAAAAAAAGTCTCAGTTATCTCCAGCTGAAGATATTGAGGTTTCAACATAGATTTCTCCAATATCTTTTTTATCCTTTTAGTAAAATCAGGTTTTTCTAATTGCAAAACAGATACATTTACAGATATGTATATGGGATCATATCCTAATTCTTGCCATTCTTTATTTTGACTACATGCTTTTAGCAATACCCACTCTCCTATAGGATGTATCATACCTATCTTTTCTGCTATTGGTATAAATCTAGCAGGTGGAATTATACCTTTTTCTCCATGATTCCATCTGATTAAAGCTTCTGCTCCAACTAATCTATTCGTATCAATACTGTATATTGGTTGATAATCTAAATACAATTCTTCTTTTAGTCCTAATTTTAATAAATCATTTTTTATCCAAAAATATTCTTGAATTTCTTTATCCAAAGATTTTTCAAATCTAGTGGCATTATTATTGTTTTGTATCTTGCATTTACTCATAGCAATATCTGCTTTCCTAATTAAAGTAGTAGAATCCATTCCGTCATCAGGATATACTGCTATTCCAATACAAGTTGTTATTTGAAATTCACCATTGCCTACAGAAAAATAATCTTCAAGATTTTTTATAATATTATTAGATAATCTCTCGACTTCATACAAGGTATCTATTCTAGGCATCAAAATAGCAAATTCATCTTCACTAAATCTTGCAACAGTATCTTCTATTCCTACGCTAGCTCTTAATCGTAGTGCAAATTCTTTCAATACCTGTTCCCCAGCAAAATGCCCTAAAGCATTCTTAATCTCTTTAAACTCATTAACCTTTAATATAAGTATTACTAACTTTTCCTTAGTATTTTCATTAGAATTATTCTTAAATACTTCATAATCTAAATTATCTAAGAAAAACTTCATATTAAATAGTCCAGTTAAACTGTCATTATAAGTGAGCATCTTTATCTTATTTTCTTTTTCCTTAGTCTCAGATATATCAGAATAGATGAAATAAGCTCCAATAAAATTTCTATCCACTACTATAGGACATATAAACAACAGTAAATCTAGGGTACTATCATCTCTCCTTTTTATTCTAACTTCTCTCCGTATACATTTACCTTCTATTATTGATTCTCTGAAATCACAAAAAGGATCATATATTGTTTGTTCACATAATATTTTTGTAATATCTTTATTTACTATTTCTAATAAATCATATTGAAAAGCCTTCTTAAATTTATCATTAATATTCAATATTCTAAATTCAGCATTAACTATTGCAATAGCTTCAGGAGAATTATTAAAGAGATTATCAAAATAGATTTGATTGATCATATAGTCTTTTTCTAACTTAGTCTTTTCTTTAATATCATGAATAACTGAGAATAATAAATTCTTATCTCCAACTTCTATAAAACTACTAGATACTTCTACATCTCTTATTTCACCGTCAAATAATTTATGTCTAAATCTAAAAAACTTTCTATTTTCTAGTTCTGCCTTCTCTATTTCTTTAGATATCTCTTTTTGAGTTGAGATATTTATATCTGAAATATTCATAGAAAGTAATTCTTTTTTTGAGTATAAATAATAATCACATGCTGCTAAATTAGCATCATCAATATTTCCTGTTTCAGCATCTATAATTATCATGGGTGTGAGACTATTATTAAAGGCTTCTTTATATTTACAATTATATTCTACAAATTGTTCCTTCAAAATTTCTCACCTCTGCTTTTTACTTACTGCAAATTCCTTAAATTATCTCTTTAAATTTACCATTGATCAATTCAATATTCTATATCTAAAACCAAGTGGTCAGCTAATATATCATTTAGATAGATACTAAATTTTCCTAATACCCTACTTCTAAGTTTTATTTGAAAATTAAATATTTAAACTTAGGATTAATAATTATATATTAGCATAAAATATTATTATTGACAACAAATGTTGACATTTTATTGCATTTAGACCCTTTTTGAAGACAGCCTATAGATTTGATTGTTTTTATGCTAGGATATTTATGAGGTGATGCCATGACTTTTGGAGAGCGTTTAAAACTGCTTAGAGAAGAGAATTCTTTAACTCAAAGTGAGTTAGCTAAAAAATTAAATATTAGTAGACAGTCTGTTAGTAATTACGAAAATGGTTCGCGTTTTCCTAATGATGTGCAACTCCTTGTGAAAATTTCTGCACTTTTTTGTGTCTCACTAGACTACCTTATAGGTTTATCTAATATTAGACTTTCTCTCCCAAACCAAGATATGGAAAAGAATCCTCAATTCATGGAAAATAATGAAAGCCCTTATTCTGCTAAAAGAAATGTACTAGAAGAACTTTTTTTAGAAATTGATAATATGCCTCTGGAAGATATTAAAAAGGTTATTAAATTTATAAAGGTAATTAATGGGAAATTATAACTAATAAATTTAAATAAATAATTATTTTCCCCATACTCCTCTAGGAAAGTTAGTATAAAAATATTTTTCTAGCTTTAATTCTATTTTGATTTGATTGGAAAAGAGTACTTATTTTTCCTAATTAAAGAATATTTTATTCTAATTCAAAAAAAGCTTAAAAAATCTAAAGACTCTGATTCTATGTCTCTTTAGTATAGACATTTTTTCAGTCCTATGATTCTTCTAAGCTTTTTCCATTCTAATAATATCTCATATATTTAATTTTGTTCTATAATTTATTCTCTATTAATACTATTTTCTCTTAGGATTCGCTATTTCAGCTTTAACCTTTGTTCCTTTTATTCTTACTCCATTTAATATTTCTAAGACATCCTCCGTATAATCTCCTGGTATCTCTACAAATGTAAATTTATCATATACATCTATATTTCCTACTAAGTTTTTAGTTATACCTGTCTCCTGAACTATAGCCGCTAATATATGCCTTGGACTTATGCCTTTTTTCTTCCCTATATTTATGTGAATTCTTGTTGAAGAACCTGATGATTTAAATCCTGTAGGTTTACCTCCTGTAGGTTTGCCTCCTTTAAGCTTCCCTCCAAAATCCACCATATCTAACTCTTCGTGACCATCTAGTCTGTTTTCAGCCATGTAGAATTTCAATAGTGCAGCTGCTATATCAAAAGAGGTATAATCTTCTTCAAGTAAGGTCTCGATAATCTTTTCATATTTACTTAAATCTTCTTTGTCAATCTCTTCTTTTATTTTTCCAAGCATTATTGTAGTATAGTTTGCTTCTATATCCTTAAGAGTTGGTAAATCCATTCTTGTAATTTTTGTTTTAGTATATCTTTGTATATCTCTTAATTTATAGATATCTCTTCCTGCTACAAAGCTAAAGGCCTTTCCTTCTCTTCCTGCTCTGGCAGTTCTACCTATTCTATGGACATAATATTCCTCATCCTGCGGCATGTCATAGTTAATAACTAAGTCCACGTCATCTACATCTATTCCTCTTGCTGCTACATCTGTAGCTATTAAAATATCTATGGTGCCTTTTCTAAACTTACCCATTACAGTATCCCTTTGGTTTTGCTTCAAATCTCCATGAAGTCCATCTGCAAAATATCCTCTTCCTTGCAATTCTTCAGTTAATTCATCTACCTTTTTCTTTGTATTGCAAAATACTACAGTTAACTTTGGATTGTACATATCAACAAGTCTAGATAAAATCTCAGTTTTCATATGCTGTTTTAGCTCAAAATAAACTTGCTCTACCTTTGGTACTGTAAGTTCTTTATGAACCACCTTAATGATCTCAGGATTTGCCTGATAACTTGCAGCAAACTTCATAATTTCTGGGGGCATAGTTGCTGAGAAAAATATGGTTTGTCTTTCTTCCTTTAAATCATTCATTACAAGGGCAATATCATCTCTAAAACCCATATCAAACATCTCATCCGCTTCATCTAGTACCATCATGCTTACATTATCTATTTTTAGAGTTCTTCTTCTTATATGATCTAGAACTCTTCCCGGTGTACCAATTACAATATTAACACCCTTTTTTAAAGCTTTAATCTGCCTATCTATTGGTTGCCCACCATATATAGGAACTACAGATATACCTTTTTTATATTTTGCAAGTTTTCCGATCTCTTCAGCTACCTGTATTGAAAGTTCTCTAGTTGGACATAGAACTAATGCTTGAACATAATTTCCATTTGGATCACATTTTTCAATAATAGGGATACCAAATGCAGCTGTTTTACCTGTTCCTGTCTGCGCTTGCCCAATAATATCTCTGCCCTCTAATATTACTGGTATAGCTTGAGATTGAATAGGAGACATTTCCTCAAATCCCATATCACAAATTCCCTTTTGTACTTCTTTCGATAAATTCATATCCTCAAATCTTAATTTTTCCATGTATATAAAATCGTCCTCCTTAATCTATAACCTATTAAGTATACATATAATGTTAACTAATTGCAAGAAAAATATTAGTTTATATCTGATTAGTTAATATAATTGTTTCCTTTATAGTATACCCATAATTATGAAACTTCTCTTATTATCTTTATTAAGTTTCTACTAATATTTAATAGGGTATATATGGAAAAATTAGGTCTTATGACCCATTCTAGGAGATGATTTTATGTTTACCATAGAAGATTTTCAAATTATGCTTGATAGTACTCCTGTAGGATATGTATATCATGAGCTAATTTATGATGATAAGTATATACCTATAGATTTGAAAATATTAGATTTCAATCCCTCTTATCTAGAAATTATTGGAGTCAAAAATATAGAAATACAAGATAAATGTATATTGGAATTGTTCCCAAGCCTTAGAAATGAAATTCCACAGCTATTTGAATTAGTGACTGACGCTATTCTACACAATAAACATACTTTGAATTCTGTATATATACCTAGTTTTAACAAATGGCTAAAAATACATCTATTTTCTCCTAAGAAAAACTTCTTTATTGCTCAATTCATTGACCTAACTAAAGAAAAAAAACTTGAAGCTAGTCTAATACAAAAATCGAATGAACTGGAGGAATTAATAAATTCCATTTCTGATTTAGTCATAGCAATTAACTTTAATGGAAGTATTATCAAAGTAAATCAAGCTTGGGAAAGAGTCTTAGGCTATAATATTACTGAATTAATATCACATCAATTTATGTCCTTTCTTCATCCAGAAGATCTAGAGTTTATATATAAGTCATTTAATACTGGTATAATTTTTGATCCTAATTATATTTTGAGAACTAGAGTATTAAAGAAAAGTGGAGAATGGTTATATTTTGAATGGAAACTAAGTTTTTATGAGGATATTGCTTATGCTGTTGGAAGAAATGTTACAGAGATTATTGAAAAAGAGGAACAGATTATATATCTATCTTACCATGATAAATTAACTGGTCTTTACAATAGAGCTTTCTTTGAAGAAGAGTTAAAAAGGTTAGATAATAATCGTCACTTACCCCTGTCAATTATTATGGGTGATGTAAATGGTCTTAAAATAATTAATGATGTATTTGGGCATTTAGCTGGAGATGAAATGCTACAATCCATTGCTGAAATACTTAAAGTTTCCTGTAGAAAAGGAGATATTATAGCTAGATGGGGTGGAGATGAATTTATCATTTTACTCCCTAACACTTCCAGTTCAATAACTGAAGAAATAATTGATAGAATATACAGCAATTGCAAGGATAGAGAATTAGATATGCAATATGCCAATATTTCTTTAGGATATGCTGTTAAAGACCACAATGATATGGATATAATGAAGGTTTTAGTTGAAGCTGAAAATAATATGTACAAAAATAAGATAATAGATGGAAAAAAAGTCAGAGATATAATAATCTCATCTATGATACAATACCTTTTTGATGGGAATTATGAAATCAAATATCATATTGATAGAGTCAAAAATTATTCTCTTGCATTAGCTAATAGATTAAATCTATCAAATAGTGATAGAAATAAACTAATTCTTCTTGCAGAAGTCCATGATATTGGTAAGATTTCTATTTCTAAAGAAATATTAGAAAAGCCTAGAGAACTAGATGAATTAGAATGGAATGAAATAAGAAAGCATCCTGAAATAGGATATAGGATTGCTAAGTCAATACCAGAATTAGCCGATATTGCAGAACTAATCTTATATCATCATGAACGTTGGGATGGTAAGGGCTATCCCCATGAACTAAAAGAAGAAGAAATTCCATTACTATCTAGAATATTTTCTGTTGTAGATGTTTATGATGCTATAACTCAAAATAAGCCCCATAGAAAGGCAATGTGTTTAGATGAAGCTATAGATTTCCTATTAAAAAACAAAGGCATTCAATTTGATCCTTATATAGTAGATTCCTTTGTAAAGATTTTACTTCAATATTAAAATTTCTAATGTTATACTAATTTATAGTAAAAACTTATGGAGGTCTATGATGTTAAAGAATTTAATTGAAAGCGGTTTCGGAAAAAAAGAGGATTATAACTGTGCTGAAAAAATATTATATGGTGCAAATACTATATATAATTTAGGTTTAAATACTGAGACATTAAAGCTATCTGCTGGGTTTGGGGGAGGTATGGGAATTGAGTCCGTATGTGGCGCACTTACTGCTGGAGTTATGGTATTATCATATAAATATGTGAATAATGTTGCCCATGAAAGCGATAAAATTAAAGAAGTAAATCAAAAACTCTTTAGGGCATTTATGGAAGAAATGAATAGTATACAATGCGGATATCTCAAAAAAATATATAGAAAAGAGGATATAGGCTGTTCTAATATTATTATAAAAGCTGCTGAAATATTGGATAGATTAATGATAGAATAAAAAACTAGACTCTAGTCTAGTTTTTTTGTATAATCTTTAGAGATAATCTTATCAATGAGAGGAGATACTAATGAGTATTTTAACTGTAACAAATCTAAGTCATGGCTTTGGTGATAGAGAAATTTTAAAGAATGTATCCTTTAGGCTACTGAAGGGCGAGCACGTAGGTCTAATAGGCGCTAATGGAGAAGGTAAATCTTCTTTTATGAATATAATTACTGGAAAACTAGAACCTGATGAAGGTCAAATAGAATGGGCTAAAAGAGTTAGAGTTGGATATTTAGATCAGCACACATCACTAGAAAAGGGTCAAAGTATCCGTGATGTGCTAAAATCAGCATTTAAGTATCTATTCGATTTAGAGCAGGAAATGCAGGATATGTATTTAAAAATGGGTGATGTATCTGAAGATGAACTTACTGCTCTACTTGAAGAGGTAGGCACTATACAGGATATATTAGATCATAATGATTTTTATATAATAGATGCAAAGGTAGAAGACATTGCAAGGGGCCTTGGTCTTGACGATATTGGCCTTGATAAGGATGTAAATGATTTATCCGGAGGGCAGAGAACCAAGATACTTCTCGCTAAATTATTATTAGAAAAACCAGATATTCTATTACTTGATGAGCCTACTAACTATTTAGATGAACCACATATAATATGGCTAAAAAGATATCTTCAAGAATATGAAAATGCTTTTATCCTTATATCCCATGATATTCCTTTCCTAAATTCTGTCATAAACTTAATCTATCATATGGAAGATAAGGAATTGACCAGATATGTAGGAGATTATGATAATTTTATAAAAGTATATGAAGCTAAAAAGGCTCAATTAGAAGCAGCGTATAAAAAGCAACAACAAGAGATTGCAGAGCTGGAAGACTTCGTAGCTAGGAATAAGGCCAGAGTTGCAACTAGAAATATGGCAATGTCCAGACAGAAAAAACTAGATAAAATGGAAATAATAGAGTTGACTCGTGAAAAACCAAAGCCAGAATTCAATTTTAAGGAAGGCAGAACTGCCGGAAGACTTATATTTGAAACTAAGGATTTAGTCATAGGCTATGATGACCCTTTATCTAAGCCATTAAATCTAACAATGGAAAGAGGTCAGAAAATAGCATTAATCGGAGCTAATGGTCTAGGTAAAACTACTTTATTGAAAAGTATCCTTGGTGAGATTAAATCTGTATCTGGTGGAGTAGAGCTTGGTGATAATCTTCAAATAGGATATTTTGAGCAGGAAATCAAGGATAAAAATAATAATTCCTGTATTGATGAAATCTGGCAAGAGTTTCCAGGATATACTCAATACGAAGTTAGAGCGGCCTTAGCAAAATGTGGATTAACTACTAAGCATATTGAATCTAAAGTAATGGTTCTAAGCGGTGGAGAGCAGGCTAAAGTAAGGCTTTGTAAACTTATAAATAAGGAAACCAATGTACTCATACTAGATGAGCCTACTAACCATTTGGATATAGATGCTAAAGAAGAGTTAAAAAGAGCCTTAAAAGCTTATAAAGGAAGTATTCTTCTTATATCCCACGAACCTGACTTTTATAAGGATGTAGCTACTGACATTTGGAATTGTGAAAGTTGGACAACAAAGATATTTTAATGTAAAAAGGAATCTTCTTAGAAAAGGTTCCTTTTATATTTAAAGTCGAGAAACACTTTATTTAGAGCCTCAAAATAGTTCTTTTTCATTTGCCAATATATGCTATAATAGAATTAACTAAATATTTTGAAAGGCGGGATAATATGCGTTGGAGTTTAAATGAATTATATACTTCTTTCGATTCTAAGGAATACATCTCTGATCTAGAAAAACTTGACAGCTTAATAGCAGAATTTAGTAAATGGGCTAATGATAATTTGAATTCTACTGACAATGCCATAGTAAAAATGGAAGTATATGTACAATATTCTAGTACCATAAACACGTTATTTTCAAAACTTTTCTCCTTTGCGTCTCTTACAAATGCAGTAGAGGCCAAAAATGAGAAAGCTCTTCAATATCTTGATAAATTGAGGGTAAAAAGTTCAGATCTAACTAAACCTGATGTTCAGTTTCAAAGCTTTATGAAAAATATAGATAACTTAGATGAAATAGCAAATTCATCAGAAGTATTAAAGGAGCATAAATTCTATTTAGAGCAAATTAAAGAACGAACTAAATATATGCTTAGTGAGAAAGAAGAAGTACTTATATCAAAAATGTCAAATACTGGCTCTTCTGCATGGTCAAATCTTCAAAATATGGTATCATCTACCTTATTGGTAGATATAAATATAGATGGAGAAGATAAACAGCTTCCACTTCCAGCAGCTAGAAACCTTGCATATGATAAAGATCCAGTAAAGAGAAAATTAGGTTATGAAGCTGAACTAAAAGCATATAAGAAGATAGAGGAATCTTCAGCTGCTGCATTAAACGGCATCAAAGGTGAAGTAATCACTACTTCTGAGTTAAGAGGATATCATTCTCCCTTAGATGAAACCTTAGTAAAATCTAGAATGGATGAAAAAACTCTATATGCAATGATTATAGCTATGAGAGAGTTCTTACCAGTATTCCATAAATATTATAGAAAAAAAGCAGAATTATTAGGATATGAAAATGGACTTCCATTCTATGAAATGTTTGCGCCTATGGGAGAAGTAAATAGAACCTTTACTTATGATGAAGCAATGAAATATATAATAGATAATTTTAGGACCTTCTCTAATAGACTAGCTGATTTCGTACAAAATGCCTACGATAATAATTGGCTAGATGTAGAACCTAGAGAGGGTAAAAGAGGAGGAGCATTCTGCTCAAATTTGCATCCTATAAAGGAAAGTAGAATATTATCTAATTTCAATGGAAGTTTTTCAAATATGACTACATTAGCTCATGAATTAGGACATGCATATCATGGACTTAATTTAAGAAATGAATCTATATTAAATAGTAGATATCCTATGCCAATAGCAGAAACAGCTTCTATCTTCTGTGAAACAATAGTGGTTAATGCAGCTCTAAGAGAAGCCAGTGATGATGAAGCTCTAAGCATACTAGAAGCTTCCATATCTGATGCAGGTCAAGTTATAGTAGATATCTATAGCAGATTTTTATTTGAATCAGAGTTATTTGAGAGAAGAAAGACACATGCTCTTTCAGTAAATGAACTGAAAGAAATAATGATGGATGCTCAAAAACAAGCTTATGGAGATGGATTAGACCATAATGTCCTTCATCCATATATGTGGTTAAATAAACCGCATTATTACTCTGCAGGACTTAACTTCTATAACTTCCCATATGCCTTTGGATTATTATTCTCTAAGGGATTATATGCAGAATATCTAAAACGAGGAGAAGAGTTTGTAAAAGAGTATGATGAACTATTAAACGCTACAGGTAAAAACAATATAAGAGACGTGGCTCTAAGAATGGGCATAGATGTTCACGACCCAGAATTCTTCAGAAATTCATTAAGACTCATAGAAAAAGATATAGAGAAATTTATAGAATTAGCAAGTAAATAGTTTCTAAAAACAAATTCCCCTTTTGGGTTTCTATACCAAAAGGGGAATTTCATTATTCATTAAGTAAATAATCATTAAATATGTCTTTAATCAACTTTTCAGTTTCTATTTCATCATAAAGGTAGTAGGATGTTGAGCCAATATATTCTCCTTCTCCTGGAATTATATCTGTCTTAATATTTTCCATATCAATTTTTTTTGCATTTGTTGCAGCCTTTAATATAATATTAAGAGGAATATTAGTCTCTACATTCTTATAATATGTTTTTATTAAATTCTGTAGCTTAAATAAATTTTTAAACTTTAAAGTTTGCTTTATTAGCTCCTTCATAAACATCTGCTGAGCTTTAATTCTTCCAACATCTCCTTCGGGATATTCTACTTTACTGCCATCATTATTTTTTCTCCACCTTAAAAAATCATGGGCATTCTTTCCATCTAATGTTTGTAACCCCTTCTTTATATTTATATTAAGGGGAGTAATCTCGGGGTTAGTATCCTTATATTTCATATCAAAGGGTACATCTATTTCCACCCCACCTATAGCATCCACTACTTCCATTACAACGTTATAATCTACCTTCACATAGTAATCTACATCAATACCCAGAAAATCTCTTACAGTTCGCATCGTAAGCTCTGGTCCTCCATAGGAATGGGCATGATTAATTTTATCCTTCTTCCCTTTTACTAAAACCCTCGTATCCCTTGGGATGGATAATATATTTGTTTCCCCAGTATCAAAATTAACTTTAAATAGCATCATGGTGTCTGTACGGATACCTTTATAATTCTTAACTCCATTAGCATCTACACCCATCATTAAAAAGAGAATTTCATTTTTTATCTTTTGTTCTATTTTATTGTCCTCACCTAAATCAATCTCTGGTTTATCATTATCTTCTATAGTTGGTACATATCCATTATCTAAAAAAACATCTTTCCCAAAAACCATAAATACTAACCCAAAACATATAAATGATAAAATAAATGATAACAAAAATTTCTTTTTCATTTAAACACCCCAATTTTAGTTGGAATTTTGAAACAATATATTATATATTATCAATATATGATATTTCTGTCAATATTTTGGTGATGTAATTACAGTATCTCCAAGAAAGCATTTATCCTAGTATCTATTTGTCCCATATCCAGTTTTGAGTAATCTGTTTCAATATATAAATATGGCTTATTCTTTTTCTCTGTGATAAATCTCTTTACATTGTAAGATTCCACACTAAATGTATGACAAGCTTGAAGAACCACTTCTATTACTCCGTCTATTTCATATTCATCTATCATCTCATCTAATGCCTGAAATCTTCTTGGATTTGGCGTCATAACAGAACAGCTAACGTTTAAATATTTTTCTGTTAAGGCATCTATTGGATCTATTGTTTCATTTACTAATACCATCTTTTCCCTAACTCCACTACAATTTTCAAAAGCCACTATATCCGCTCCCGAATCCTCTATGGTCTTTAGTACCTTTTCTCTAACTCCTCCTACGGGACATCCAGTAATAAGTATTCTTGGTCTATTTGTCTTAGTCCCCTTTAATTCATTTTCATATTTTTCCTTTAGTTCTCTAGTTCTTTCTTCTATAAAATTACATTGAGATCTCCTATCGAATTGAAAGCCCAAAGCCTCCATTGTTTCATTTACTTCACGTCCTGATATTGGAGAAGGATTTAATTTACCTAACTCATAGAAGTCCAAAAGCACTTTTCTTTCATGATTTCTTTCCTTTATTTCTTCTCTCAAAATTTCTTCTGTAATTTCTATATTAAATTTTTCTTCTAATACTTCCTTTAGTCTAACTAGCTCTTCTCTCCAATATTTAAATGCATGGTCTTTATCTTGCCCCTGCGGTAAATGCATAACATGAGTTGGCCTTAATTCTCCCAATAATTCGTACATCTTTTTCTTACCATCGCAAGTAGTTTCTCCTACTATTAAGTCTGAAAAATAAAAATATGGGCATGTTTCTGATACTGCAAAACCATAACTAGATTTTATAAGAGGGCAAAGATTTTTAGGCAAATGTTTTTCAGCATGTGGTATTGGCACATCAGATGTGCCACATAAACTCACTGCTACTGCCCCTGCTGCATGTATAAGTTCAATAGGTGTATATGTACAAAAAATTCCTACAACTGGAGTTCCTCTCTCTTTTAAAGCTTTTACTTTTAGGAAGCCTTCTCGTCTAGCTTCTTCATAGCTCTCAAAATTCTCTGGTAATTTTAACATATATGTCACTCCTTTAACAATCATTCATACCATTATATAAAATTTAATAAAAGATAATCAAATAAGGATTTTCTATAGTTAAGTTTTCAATATAGATATAAATGATATTGTTAAAGCAAATGAAAATAACTCCAATTTTCGGTGGTGACACCAAAAATTGGAGTTATTTATTCTATATATAATTTGCTAAGTTTATTTCTTTATGCCATCATAGCAAAGACCATATGGTTTTCCTGGAACGAACTCTCCTTGTCCTTTTTCACCTATATATTTTCCTTCATCTACTACTAATTGACCTCTTAAGAATACCTTTTCCGGTCTTCCTATTTGTTCAAATCCTTCATAAGAGTTGTAGTCAACTCCTTGTAAGCTTGTTTCATTTGATATTATTGACTTAACGTTTGGATTATATATTACGATATCAGCATCATATCCTATACCAAGATGTCCTTTTCTATCTCCAAGACCATTGATCTTAGCTGGTTTAGTTGCAAACAAATCAACTAATTGTGATCTTGTTATTTTTCCTGTTTCAACTCCAGCAGTCCACAATACTCCTAATCTATTTTCAAGACCTGGTGCTCCATTTGGAATATTTCTAAAATCATCTTTACCCATATGTTTTTGTTCTGCCCAGTTAAATCCACAGTGGTCAGAACTTATTGCATTTAACCATCCATTTTTGATTGAAGTCCATAAGTAATCTATATCATCTTGCTCTCTAAGTGCAGGTGAACATACATATTTAGCACCTTGGAAATTAGGTTTTGCGAGATTTTCTTTATCAAGTGTTAAATAATGAGTACATGTTTCTCCGTAAACTGGAAGTCCTTCATCTTGAGCACGTTTTATCGCATCAACTGCACCTTTTGTAGATACATGAACTACATATAAAGGAGCATCCATAAGTCTAGCAATGTTAATTGCTCTTTCAGTTGCCTCAGTTTCTACCATTGGTGGTCTAGATACTGCATGATAGTAGGGTTCAACATTTCCTTGTTCAACGCATTCCTTTTGTAGAACATCTATTAAGTCAGCATTTTCTGCGTGTACCATTATAGTAACTCCTGCGTCCTTTGCTTTTTGCATTGATTTAGCGATAACATCATCATCACAATGGAAGAACATACCCTTGTATGCCATAAATAATTTTACTGTTGGATATCCTGCTTCAGGAAGTTTTGCAATTTCATCGTATACTCCAGTTGAAGGATCTGTTATTATACCATGGAAGGAATAATCTACCATAGCTATTCCTTCAGCGTTTTCTTTTCTATACTCATCTATTGTATCAATTAGACCTTTTCCTTTTATTTGATTAACGAACTCAATTACTGTAGTTGTTCCACCTACTGCTGCTGCATTTGAAGTTTCAAACCCTCTAACCTTTGAACCGTTAAATTCAAATGAAAAATGAACGTGTTGATCAACTCCTCCTGGCAATACATACATTCCTTTAGCATCTATTACTTCATCAGCCTTAGAATCTAAATTATTTCCAATTGCTATTATTTTTCCTTCATCTACTAGAATATCACCTTGATACTCATCCATTGCAGTAACTATAACACCATTCTTAATTAACAAACTCATTTTTAATTTCCTCCTTTAATTTTATGACTTCACTACAACACTTATTTTTAGTAACAGTTTAATAATACTGTTAAGTATAATAAATCCTAATTATTCTCTCTTAAGACCATCTTATCCTTTAATATGATGGAATCAAGAAGGACACCAAATTTTACTGATATTATACCAATGATTAAACCTATTGATGTAACTACTATTGAATGAAACAGGCTTCCTGATGCAAAATAAATATTACAGCTTACAAATGTGACTGAACATACTGCAAATAATGGAAAACTTTGAGCAATTGTCATAGTAAAACCAAGAGCTACTACTACTAAAGCTGAAGTTATTCCTGAAGTATTTAATGCTGTCTGAGTATAAACAGTTAAATATGCCAGAATAGGCCCTAATACTATACACGGAAAACTTTTTTTACAAGCTTCTAGATTACCTCCTGTAAAAAAGAATAAAGACCAACCAATAAATCCAGGCCATGCAGGCACTCCAAGCTTTTCAGCAATTAAAACCCAAATTCCAGATAGCAACCCAACTGATATAGAAATTCCTAAGTTTTTCTTAATTTTAGCCACCTCCCTTACTACATATTTTGATGCATGATATTATATTTTAAAATAATCCACCTTTCATACATTAAAAGGTTTTTTATTTACTCATTAGCTAGTTTAATTACTGTTTTTAATAATAAATCACAGCCTAACTTAATATCTTCAAATTTAGTAAGCTCTTGTGGACAGTGACTGAGGCCATTGATACTTGGTACAAATATCATACCTACATCTGTTATTCCTGGCAACATAGCTGAATCATGAACTGCCCCGCTATTCATTTTTATAAAGTTATATTTATTTTCTAATGCAGTATCTTCGATTATATTGATAATCTTTGATGAAAGTTTGACACATTCTGATTCACCAATTAAGTCAACCTTATATTCAAGTCCACGTTTTTCTGCTACTTCTTTTGTTTTACTTATTAGCTCTCTAGCTACTATTTCCATTCCTTCAGTTTCTACATCTCTAATATCTACATTAAATTCTATTTGCCCTGGAATAACATTTGATCCATTAGGCTGACAATGAATTTTTCCTACAGTTGCAACTGTATCCTTTAGAGCTTTTTCTTTTGCTGCCTTTTCCATATGAATAATGATTTCAGCAGCACCTACCATAGGATCTTTTCTTAAATACATTGGAGTAGAACCAGCATGATTAGAAACTCCTTTCAATTTTACCTTATAGGTTTTCATACCTACTATGGCCTGTACTATACCTATAGAAATTTGTTCTGAGTCAAGTATTCCTCCTTGTTCTACATGAAGTTCAACCATTGCTTTTACTTCTTCTTTCTTTAATACTTCATTTTCTACATTATCTACATCTAATCCAAAATCCTTCATGACTTGGTAAGCACTGATACCATCATCATTTTTAATTTTCTTTAAATCCTCCAATTTATATGCACCAGTTAAAATCTTACTACCAACCATAGTGCTTCCAAAGTTTGAGCCTTCTTCCTCTGCAAAGGCAATCAATTCTATTGGATTGTTAATCTTTACATTATTTTCTTTTATTACTCTTATGACTTCCAATGCTGTTACAACTCCAGTAAGTCCGTCAAACTTTCCACCATTGGCAACAGTATCAATATGAGACCCCATCATTATAGAAGGTTTGCCTTCATTATTATCTATATACTTAGCTCTAATGTTGCCAACACCATCTACTTTAATAGATAAGCCAAGGTCTTTCATTTCCTTAATTAAATATTCCCTAACTTCACTATCTTCTTTACTATAAGAAAATCTTGTGCATCCCATATTTGGAGTGGCTGTAATTCTTGTTACATTTTCTATATCATTTTTTATTCTTTCAATACAGGATTCCAACTTTGTCCCTCCTTCGTTTTTATGTTTGCTTATATTAATTGCAAGACCCATGCCAATTGTTAATAAATATTTAAATGTGGATTTTAGGGCTTTTTCTCATCAACACCTTAAATAAAAAAAGGACTTGATGAAAATAATCATCAAGCCTTTTGAAATATTTCATCATTATTGAAATATAACTTGATTTTACAAATCCCTTCCATTTCATTTTGGATGAAATAAATCAAAAGAGAGCTGAATCATAGGTATTTCTATGATTCAGCTCTCTTTTATTATAAATATGAGGTTCTGCTTCAATAGAAGCTTTTCTTATAATTTAAATCTTCCAACCAATCCATTTAGTTTTTCTATTACACCTGCTAATTTTTCTGTATTATTTAATATAGTCTCCATTGTTGCCGCCTGTTCCTCCATTGAAGCTGATAACTCTTCTGTAGATGCTGCTGTTTCTTCTGTTACAGAAGATATACTTTGAATAGTTAGTATTACATTTTCTTTCTCATTATCTATTATTTCCAGCCTTCCCTCTAGTTGTTTTATAGCTTCTATAGATATTAATATTGCTTTATATATTTCATCAAAACCTTTTTTAACTTGTTCCAAAGTATTATTTACATCATTTAAGGATTCTTCAGATTCATCCATACTCACCTTTGTAGTTTCAACTTCAAATTGGATAGCATTTAATATATCTTCTATGCTCTTTGTAGCATGTCCTGTTTGCTCTGATAATTTTCTTATTTCTTCCGCTACTACAGCAAAACCTTTTCCCGCCTCACCTGCTCTAGCTGCTTCTATTGCAGCATTTAGAGCTAACAAGTTTGTTTGTTCCGAAATACTAATTATAGTATTTAATATACTTCCAATGGATTGAGATTTTTCTGATAAAGAATTAATATTCTCTGCAACCATATGATTAGATCTATTTGCTATATTGAATTTTTCAACCATGTTATCCATTGCCTGTGAACCTTCTTCATTTATCCCTTGTGCTCTAGTAGAACTTTCTACTACTATTTGTCCATTTTCTACTGCTGCCTTTATTTCATTAGCTAATATATATAATTTCTCTGAACCAGTTTCTGCATCTTCTGCTTGCCCCATAGAGGCCTGTGCTAGTTCCTCCACAGTTTTTGATATATCATTTACAGACTGAGTGGTCTCATGAGTAGCTGTAGTTAAGCTATTGGTATTTTCAACTATATTTGTTGTTGTATCTTCTATTGCTTTTATAATACTTCTCATTTCCCCTTTTAAAACTCCAGTGGCCTTAAATATTGCTCCTACCTCATCTTTTCTATTAAGAAAAACTTTCATTTTCTTGGTTTCTTCTATGTCAGTTAAATCTAATTTAGATATCTTATTCAATATATCTGTTGCAAATACTATAGAATCAGATATCTTCTTTCCTAAAATAAAAGATAAGAATATTGAAATCATAGATGCTACTATAATTACCATGGCTATAAAATTAGTAGTAGTATATACCTTGGCTAGTATTTCTTTTTTAGGAATGGATAAGATTACGACTTTGCCGTCATATAGTTTTGAAAACGCTATAATTTGAGTTTGTCCATCAAACTCATCTTCAATTATTCCGTTTTCTTTATTCTTTATTTCTTCTACAATATAAGCATATTTTCCATTTTCTATAGTCTCTAAATTTGTATTCTTATCTAAATTAGGATGAACTAGAAAGTCATAATCTTTATTAAGCAAAAAAGCATAACCAGTGTCATATAACTTTACATCTTCAACTTCTCTTATTAAATCCTTTACGCGTAAATCCACCCCTATTACCCCTACGGTTTGCTTATCAACTATAATAGGTGCTGAATAGGTCATTACATTTAAGTTTGCATTATTAAAATAAGGGTCACTCCATGTTCCTTTACCTGCTCTTATGGCATTATAATAGAATGATACCGAAGGATCATCTGGACTCTTTCCAGCTATATCTGTAGGTAAAGATTGTGTTAATGTCCCATTGTCATCTATTCCCGCCCAAGATCCTTCAGTCCTGCCAGTATATTTAGGATCTATTGCTATGTAAATCCCTGCACATTTTCTAGTCTCTTGGGTTATTCCCCTAACCATAGGACTTAGAATAGCATCACTATAATTAACTAAATATCCTTCTTCATCTAGTCTTGACATATCTATGGTTCCTTTTAATACTTGGTATAAATCATTATGAGTGCCTTCATATAAGACTAAATCTTCATTAAAATAACCAGAATATATTTGTGCTGTACTGAGAAGATTTTCTTTAGCATTCTCTTCTATAACTTTTATGCTTCTAAATATACTTGTACCTCCCACCACTAAAGACATTGCTATGGCACAGCTTAGGACTGTTAGTATGATTCTTGTACTAATTTTTTTCAACTTTCTCCCCTCTTTCTTAATAATTATTAGTCAATTTCCCAAATATTACCAGTATTTATTTATATCAATTGCAATACCTATGCCAGTTATATATGTATGTTAAAATGCATATTTAGGAAGTTATTTCTATTAATAGTTTCAATTTAAAAAGGATTTGATGATAATTATCATCAAATCCTCCGAAATATTTCATCAGCAATATTTTATTTTTAATTTCTTTGCCTTTTTCACTACAGTAGATTGATCTATGTCTAAGGCTTCAGCAACCTTTCTAGTGGTTTTGTATTTTTCAAAAGCTGAGATTAATATTCTCCGTTCTAGCTCCTCTACAGACTGTTTGAGAGGAACTATTTCATCGCTATTATAATTCATTTCTTTAGTTGGTTCTATTATTTCTGCCACTTGTATATCTTCAACTATATCTCCAAGAGTAGTTATTACAAGTCTTTCAATTATATTTTCTAGCTCCCTAATATTCCCCGGATAATTATAATCTATTAATATATTATAACCTCCCTCTGATATGGTCTTATGAGTCCCATGTTCATTGTTATAGTTATCAAGGAACATCTTTACTAAGGCTGGTACATCTTCTTTTCGTTCTCTTAAGGGTGGTATATTTATAGGAACCACATTTAACCTATAATATAAATCTTCTCTAAATTTACCTTCTTGAATAAGCTTTTTTAAATCTTTATTAGTAGCAGCAATTAGCCTGCCCTCAACTTTTATAGGTTTTTCTCCTCCCAATCTTAATACCTTTTTATCATCTAAAACATGAAGTAGCTTTACTTGAAGATTCATAGGCATATCACCTATTTCATCTAAAAATATGGTACCCTTCCCTGCAATTTCAAATAATCCCTTTTTACCTCCTTTTGTAGCTCCAGTAAAAGCTCCGCTTTCATAACCAAATAATTCTGATTCCAAAAGATTTTCTGGTATTGCACCACAGTTTATAGGAACAAAAGGCTCATTTTTTCTAATGCTACTTTCATGTATAACCTTAGCAATATATCCTTTACCTACTCCTGTTTCTCCTAATAACAGCACTGTTGCATCTAAATCACATATATGAAGAATTAATTCCATTATTTTATTCATTGACACACTTTTATAATTTACCTTCGAATCATATATGGCTTGCCTTTTATTTAACTCCTTTTGAAACCATTGTAATTGACTTTGTATATCCTTAAGCTCCTGTCCCAGCATTTGATTTTCGGTTATATCTTTTGAAATATTTATTATCTTAATTATTTGTCCTTCTTCATCAAACATTGGTATTCCTGTTACCATTAATGTTCTATTGGCACCTGTTTTTTGTATTAGTGTTACTTTTTCACCTTTTCTTATAACTTCTGCTGTAACTGAAGTATCAAATACTCCGTTTTTCTCCAACTCAAAAGCATTGCACCCAATCAATCCATTTTCCGTAACTCCAAAATAAGGTTCACATGATTTACTGACTTTTGTAAATATACCATTTCCGTCTGCTATAGTTATCTGATCGAAACTCAAATCCAATATTAATTTTAATTCCTCATAAGCTTGCTTATAATAATCTAATATATCCTCACTATGCATTAATATCGCTCCCATCTAGAATGTCTAGCAAATATAAGTTATTTCTATAACAATCATTATACTATAAGTAAAAATAAATATCGAGTTACTACTTTATCCCAATATTAGAATATTATATACTCTCCTATGAATAATTTAGACTTATTTTCTATATATTTAAGTAATTATAGTACTAATATAATTGTAATTGAATTGTAAGATAAAATTAAATTATTTAAAAGGATATTATGATATAATCTATTTAGTAAACTAATGTCTCAAATAGGAGGTCTAGTATGAAAACAAATATTTATGTATTATGTGGTGGAAAATCAGTTGAACATGATATATCTTTAAGAAGCGCTTCAGCGATAATGAATGCAATAGATAGAGAAAAATATAATGTTTATCCAATTTATATTACTAACGAAGGTGTATGGTGCAATTTAGGTTTATTAGAAGAAAAAATTAATGCTCCCGATGAATTAAGGCGTACAACCTCTTCTACAGTATCTTTTTCAATAGGGGAATTTCTGACTAAAGTTCTTAATAACAGTGAAAAGAATTTAGTTATTCCCGCCCTTCATGGACCTAATGGGGAAGATGGAACTATTCAAGGCTTTTTAGAATTACTCGATATCCCTTATCTAGGAAATGAAGTTTTATCATCTGCTGTAGCAATGGATAAAGTAATGACTAAGGATTTATTTTCAAAATATAATATTCCGCAGGTTAAGTATCTTTCATTTAGGCTACATAGTTGGCAAGAAAACGAAGAAGATGCTTACAACCTAGTTGAAAATGAAATAGGTTATCCATGTTATGTAAAACCTTCTAACGGAGGTTCTAGTGTTGGTATCAGTAGAGCTGAAAACCGTGAAGAACTAAAGTCCTCTTTCAAGGAAGCCTTCCTTTATGATCGAAAAATAATTATTGAAAAAGAAATAGTGGCTAGAGAGATGCAAATTTCAGTAATTGGTAACAATCATCCAAAAGCTTCTGTTCCTGGAGAATTTATTATGGAAAGACCATTTTTTGACTATAATGCTAAATATATAGATGGTAAATTAATACCTGTAATACCGGCAAGATTAGAACCAGAGGTCAGTGACAAAGTACGTGAAACTGCTGTAAAGGCCTTTAAAATACTTAATTGCCATGGTCTGGCTAGAGTGGACATATTTGTTACAGATGAAAATGAGATATTTGTTAATGAAGTAAATACTATGCCTGGTTTTACAGCTGTAAGTATGACTCCCGTTTTATGGGGGGCCACCGATGGTACCACCTATGCTGAATTGATAGAAAGGTTAATTCAGTTAGCCTTAGAGAGATATAATGAAAAGAAAGTTATAGTAAATACGAGGTGAAAATTTTGATAACGAGAAATCTAAAAGAAGTTCAAAAAATGTGTGGCGGTTCAGGATTACAAGAACAATATGAAACTCTTATGATACAAGGTGTTTCTACAGATTCCAGAAACGTAAATGCTGGTCAATTGTTTATTCCACTAGTAGGAGAAAATTTTAATGGCCATGATTTTATTACCATGGCCATAGGTAAAGGGGCAGTTGCTAGTCTATGGAACCATGATGAGCCAAAGCCTGACCTTGATTTTCCCTTTATAATTGTAGAAGATACAGTATTAGCTCTGCAACAATTAGCTAGATCCTATCGGGAAGAGCTAAATACAAAGGTAATAGGTATTACAGGAAGCAATGGCAAAACTTCAACCAAAGATATATTGGCAAGTATTTTAAAAACTCAGTATAAAACTCATAAAACCTTAGGTAATTTTAATAATTATATTGGATTGCCTTTAACTATTCTTTCCATGGATGAAGATACAGAAATGGCCGTACTAGAAATGGGTATGGATAATTTTGGACAAATTGAGCTATTGACTTCTATTGCTAAACCAGACGCTGCTGTAATTACCAACATAGGCGAAGCTCACTTAGAAGGTTTAAAAACTAAAGAAAATATTGCAAAGGCAAAGCTAGAAATATTGAAGGGCTTAAAGCCTAATGATCTATTCCTTTATTATGGAGATGACTCCTTGCTGAAAAATGAAGTAGAACATATTTCAATGAATTATCAAGTTATGACTTATGGCACTAAGGATTATAATAATTATCAACCTGAAATAGTCTTTGTAAATGAAACTGGAGATTCTTTCTTCTTAAGGGAACCTTCTTCACCACAATTCTTTTTACCTATGTTAGGAGAACATCAGGTACTTAACGCTACCGCAGCCATTGCAGTAGCTAGATATTTTGGTGTATCTTATGAAAACATTGAGAAAGGTCTTCTTAATGTAGAAAAAACTGGAATGAGAAATGAATTAATTAAAGGAAACGGGTTTACTATTCTTAATGATTCTTATAAATCTAATCCTTCCTCTGTTTTAGCAGCATTGGATACTATGTATTCTATGTTGGGATATAGCCAAAAAATAGTTGTTCTTGGTGATATGCTAGGCATAGGAGATGATGAAATAAATATGCATAAAGATATAGGCCTGAAAATCAACTCTGATAAAATAGATTATGTATTTACCTTTGGTGACCTAGCAAAATATATTGCTGAGACTGCAAAGCTACGATTTGGTAAAGATCAAGTTTTATCTTTTGACAGCAAATCTGATTTGATTAAAAAAGTTAAAGAAATCGTAAAACCTGATGCCTTAGTTCTAGTAAAGGCTTCAAGACCTTTAGCAATGGAAGAAGTAGTAGAGGGTTTAATCAATTAAAAATAACGGGGCTATAGCAATTTTTCATCTTGCTATAACCCCATTTCATTCTTTATCACTAACCTAATCCCTTATATTGCAAATACAACATTAATACTTAGCAAATAAATCTTTCATCATCTTAGAGTCACCTTTATTAACTATCTCTCTTATGGTTTCTCCTGAACTTGTTTCTACATCTAGATTTGCCCCTAAGTCTAACAATATTTTTGCCATCTCATAGTTATTAAATGCAAGGGTTTTCTCAAGTGGATATATACCTTCACTATCCTTTGTATTAATATCCACTTCACCACTACCGAATATCTCCTTTACCTTACATTGATCATTAGATAATACCACTTCTGTTAGATTGTCTATTGTATATTTTTTATGATTTTTATTATTTACACCTAATGTTAAAGTACCAAAAAACATGAATAAAACTATTAAAATACAAATTAGCACAATTATTTTTGACCTCATTTTACTAAACATAATTATCCCCCCTATTAAACTATTATAATCTCAGGTTTTACTTCTTTCCTCTTTTTTAACTAATCTCACCTACTTCCTTACCAGTTTCTGTTCCTTTTATACAGAATTTTAAAATTAGTATCCTATTCTCATCATAGTCTATTAATATATCTGTTATACTTAAATTCACTGCTATTTGAGGATAATGATGGAATATTTTATTTCTATGTAAAATTTTCTCTATACTCTTTCTTTTATCCATTTAAGTTTTGGTAGTATTATTATATTCTTAATGAAATCTATTTCCACATTATTATTGATAAAATTAGTTTTAAGGAGTTTATAATTATTCTTTTCCGATTTGTATTTAGGATAGTCTTGATTCTTATTTTCTTTTTATTTCTGTAAAGAAATTTTGATAAGCTGTATCTGGATCATATAATGAAATAATCCATAGAACCTTTGGAAAGTGTATCTTTCCAGCTATCATTATATTGTTCGCTTGTTCTCTTTATTCTTTATATTGCTGAATACAAAGATAATACTTTTTACCTTCTTTAGAGATATATTGCATAAATCTATATAACCTCTATTATATCTCCCTCTTTTATGACTCCACCTTTTAGAACCTTAGTAAATATTCCTTCCTTTGGCATTACACATTTGCCAACCTTCTGAGATATTGCACACCCTGTATGACATTCTTTACCTATTTGGGTTACTTCTTGAATCGTCTCTCCTATAATTAGTTTTGTACCTATAGGAAGCTCATAAAGTATTATTCCCTCAGTAGTTATATTTTCTGCAAATACTCCTGGTACTAATCCTTCTATACCTTGATTTTCCATTTTATCAAAACTTTCTATACCTAATAAACTTACTTGTCTATGCCAATTCCCTGAATGTGCATCTTTTTCTAATCCAAAGTTTTCTATAAATAAACCTTCTTTTATCGGTTCTTTTATTACTCCTTTTTTATCTGATATATTTATAGATAATACTTTTCCTCTTATATCTTTATACATATAATCACCCGTCTTTCCACCAGTCTTTTTTATAAGTCTTATATCTTCAATTACCATGTCCTTATCAACTGCTTTACACATATCATATATGGTTAAACACGCAATAGATACTGCTGTTAGTGCTTCCATTTCTACTCCTGTTTTTCCTATGGTTTTTACTTCTGATTCTACCTCTATTGCATTGTCTGTTATATTAAATCTAATGTCTGCTCCTGTTAGAAATATATTATGACACATTGGAATTATATCACTTGTTTTTTTGGCTCCCATTATTCCACCTATTTGAGCTACAGATAGAACATCACCTTTTTTTATTAATCCTTCTCTAATTTTTTCTATGGTTTCTCTATTCATTCTGATTTTTCCTCTTGCTATGGCTTTTCTTCTGGTGTCTTCCTTTTCACCAACTTCTACCATATGAGCTCTGCCATGTTCATTAAAGTGTGTAAATTCCATCTTTATCCCCCTATTTGATTCATATTTCTCTTTATATATTCACCATCTTCTAAATGATGTGATTCTTCTTTTTTATATATAGAATTAAGTATTAGTTTTTTTATATCTTGTCCACTTCTTAAAGCTTCTTTTATATCTATTTCATTATTTGAGTGAAGACATAATTTCAACTGTCCCCTAGATGTTAATCTAACTCTATTACAGTTGGCACAAAACTTACAGGATATTGGATTTATTATACCTACTTTGCCTTTTCCATTAGGTAGTCTATAATATACTGCTGGAGACGATATATCTTCTCTTGGTGTAGGTGTAAGTTCTCTAACCTTCTCTAATATAATATCGTTTGAAATAAATTTTTCTTTAGCCCAATTAGCTGCTTCACCTATTGGCATCAATTCAATAAACCTTAAATCTATTTCATCTTTTTCCGTTAACTTCACTAATGATTCTATTTCATCATCATTAAAACCACCTATAAGGACAGTATTTATCTTTATTGGTGTTAATCCTACGCTCTTTGCTTCTTCTATTCCTTCAAGTACACATTTTAGTTTACCGCCTCTAGTAATTAGATTATATTTATCTTCATCTAATGTATCTAGACTTATATTCACTCTATTTAGTCCTGCTTTCTTTAACTCTTTGGCATATTCTTTTAAAAGTATACCATTTGTAGTCATTGCCAAATCTTTGACTCCTTCTAGCTTTGATACCTTAGATATTAGATCAACTATACCTTTTCTTGTAAGGGGTTCTCCCCCTGTAAATCTTATTTTATTAATACCTAAATCTACAAAAGCCTTTGTTATTTCATATATTTCTTCTAATGTTAGCATTTCTTCATGAGAAAACTTAGAAATTCCCCTCTCTGGCATACAGTATCTACATCTTAGATTACATCTATCTGTTAGGGAAATTCTAAGATAATTTATTTCTCTTCCAAAAGAATCTTTCATAATAATCACCTTTTCTTTAGTTTAGCGTTAATTCCCACATATTAATAAACTTATATCATTCCAAGACTTCTGCCATATACCAAAGCTCTTTAAATTCTAATATTATTATAAATAGTTTTTATTTTTAGTTAATATACAATTACATTATACACTTTTTTTATATAAAAAGGCAAAATATAGACATAATATGACTATATGCAGAAGTCACTTTAATTTCAAAATCCATTAAAATTTACCAATACAATAATATTATGGCAATCAACACTTTATATTAATATTGTTAAAAACTATTGAATTGTACGTACATTTGTATTATTATAGATGTACGTACAACCATAGGAGGAGGGAATATTATGAAAAAAATTGCCATTCTAGGCAGTAGTGGAGGAAATCTTTATAACCTAGGAGGAAAAGAACCTCTCAAACTACTTGGCGAAATTGAAACACAATGTAAATCAGCAGGTATTGAAGTAGAAGAGATTCAATTTATTGGAGCTAAGGCTTCAATGGATAATGTAAGCAAAGATACCCCCACTAAGCTATACACTTGGGATTCTATCCAAAATAAAATAGCTTTCTCTGAGGAAAAATCTCTTTCAGAAATTAACACTATATCTGAAGAAAAAGATATAACTATAGCTGAAAAGATTAATGACGGGAAAATAGATGGTTTAATTTTAATGAGTTCTGATCCAAAGAGTACAAATAAACATTCTATTAAAGCGGCAATAGATAAAAAACTCCCTATAGTAGGCACTGGTGGCACATCTATGGCTACTATACAATCCTTGGGGGGCAATGTAATTGCAACTTCTGGTACTACTGGTACAACTAATAGAACTAGAGCTGTCGCTTCTGTACAAGCATTGAGTAAATATTGGGGGATTAAGTATAAGCCAACTATAGGAGGCTCATCAGGCAGTGATAGTTCTACAGATGATAATATACTCCAAAGGATTAGCTTTAGGGGAATAATGATGTCCGCACTACCTGGATTTATTGCAATGGCATTAGTCCTTGCGTTAAGTAAGGTTCCAGCATTTAGCAGCCTAGAAGATGTATTTAACATTTTAATTCAAGGATTACCTGTCATAGTAGCTGCTATTGCAGCAAAACAGGTATCTGGACTTGATGAAGTTGGAATAGTTGCTGGGGTAGTTGCTGGTATGCTTTCCTCAAAGGGTGGATTAATTGGAGGTTTGATAGGTGGTATCTTAGCTGGTATTCTTGCTATTTATTTAATTAGACTTGCTCTAAGTTGGAATTTCCCTGGAACAACAGCTAATATAGTTTCTGGAGGATTATCTGGTCTAATTGCTGGATTAATAGTTTATTTCTTAATATCACCAATTACTTTAATGTTAGGTGATGGAATAAGATCAGTAATTGAAACTGCAGTAAACTTTAGCCCAATTTTAGCTGGTGGATTAGCTGGGTTATTAATTTGGCCTGCAATAATAGGAGGAGTATATCATGCAGCAATATTACCAATAGTTTTATTAGAAATGGAAACAACTGGGGCAAGCTTTTTAGGAGCTGTGGATATGACAGGTTTAGTAATGGTTTCAGCAGGTATTACTTTAGCAAATATTTTATTTCCGAAACAAAAATCCGAAGCAGCTATTGCAGCACCTGGTTTTTTTATCAATGTGGCATTTGGTACATTTGTTGAAGCCGCATATCCTTTTATGTTTTCAGATAAACTAGTATTTGTAGGTGCGATGATATCGGCAGCATTATCAGGTATATTTGTAGGTATATTTAATGTTCATGGTACAGCTTATGTACCCTCAATTACTGCACCTGCATTATCAGATAATCCATTTGGATTCTTAGTTAGTATGTTAGTAGGATTAGTTTCAGCTTTTATAATAACAGTAATAGCTAATAAGGTTAATAAGTCAAAAATCAATAGGGAGGCATAATAATGTTTACATCAGATATGGAAAGTAAAAGAAGGAGAGCTCTAAATAAGGTATTAGATGCAATAAAATTGCATGGAGGAACTACAATATTAAGCACAGGAATAACTGGAGATGATGCAAGACTTGCAAAAGCAGTAGTCGATGCAGGAGTAAAATTAATAGAACCGAATCATCCGGCAGTAGCTTTGGCAAGAGGCTTTAAAGGTGTTACAAACATGCATGATGCAGAACAAATCCGTCATGAGTTACCAATTATTGAAATGATAAAAGTTACTGAGGGTATAAGAAATGTAGTAGGTCAAGATATATTCATAACTGTGGGGATACCAGGTGGATTCCATGAATTAGTACCAGTAGAAATATCAGACGAGATTTTCATGAACTTATCTAAAGTAGGAGCAGACGGACTTCATATTCATAAGTCTAGTTTGAAAGATCTGGAAGATGTGGTAAATAAAGCTCATAAATATGGTCTGCTTGTAGATGCTTATATTGCACATCCTGATGATCTTCATACTTTCGGATTACCTGCAAGAACCCCTGAAGATGTTGCTAAAGTTGCTAAGGATATGGAAAATATAGGAGTTGACTTCATAGGTCTTATGACTGGTATGAGTTATGAAGGTGCAGATGCAGGTGAAATTCATCCAGTTGTCAAAGAGAGGCTTCATGCTTTAGTAGAATCAGTGAAGGTTCCTACACTTGCAGAGGGTGGGATAAATCTAAATAATTTCAAAGCATTTTCAGATACAGGAGTTAATATTCTAGTAGTAGGTACTGCAATTGACGATGCAGCAAGAAGAGCAACCCAAGACGTAGTTAAAAAATTTATTAAATAATAAGTAATCAAAAAGATAGTATAAATTTATACTATCTTTTTTGATTCCCCATTTTTTAATGAGAACTTGACCTTAAATAAACTTCATAAAAGACTATTCTATGACGCTTTGGTAAAATCCCCTTTTATATTCTTGGCATACTTGCAAAAAACATATATCTTGTCCCTATATAATAACTCTCAACAAAATATAAAGGTTTCTTATTATCAGTATATACAACACATTTCATTTTCAATATTGGAGAACCTTTATTTATCTTTAAATGGTGACTATATTCTTTTGGACATCCTTCAGCTTCCAAGTACATATTTCCATAATCCAATTTCAAATTATAATGTTCTTCATATATTTTGTATAAAGATGTATCACTATTAACTAATTTATCTAAATCTGGACATAATCTCTCAGATACATAAGCTATCTCGTAACACATTGGCTCATTATTAGCTAATCTTAATCTCTCTACTCTATAAACCTTTTCATCATCTAATGTTTCAAGGTAGTCCTTAACTCTATTATTAGGTATCTCAAGACTAAGATTTAATATCTCACTAGATGGAATTAAACCCATATATCTCATCTGTTCTGAAAAGCTCTCCAGAGAAGTAAGTTTATATCTGGATTTATGGCTATTTACGAAGGTTCCTTTTCCTGCTTGCCTATAAACATAGCCTTCTTGGGCTAATCTTTGCAATGATTTTCTAATAGTATCTCTACTTACCTTGTAATCTTCCATAAGCTGATATTCTGGTGGTAACTGCATACCTTCTTCCCATATATTATTATCAATGTTTTCCTTAAATTTATTATATAGCTGTATGTATAGGAAATCTTTTTTCGTTGTCAATATTCACACCCACCTTATCCATTAATAAAATAATCCACTCAGTATTTTAAACATACCAGCGGACTATATAATATCATTATAGCACAGTTTGTCAATAATTGTACTCATCTGTCAACTTTATAGTACACCTTTCCTCCTTATCAAATTAAGGATTTGAATAATATCACACATTATACACTCTCAAAGAGTATCTCCTTATATACTTATTTTTTACTTTAAAGTTAAATATTACAATACAACATGGAAATATCACATTTTTAAAATTATAAATATAAGAAAAACAGAAAATACTATGATATAATACTTATATGAAAGTGTAATAAGATTTGTTTAAAAAGGAGAAAGCTATGGGAAAAAAAGTAATATTAGGTATGAGCGGAGGAGTTGATTCATCTGTTTCTGCATTACTCTTAAAAGAAGCAGGATATGATGTAATTGGACTTTTTATGAAAAATTGGAATGAAAAAGACGAATATGGTGTATGTACAGCAACTGCAGATGCCGATGATGCTAGAGCAGTAGCTGATCAATTAGATATTCCCTTCTATACTATAAACTTTGAAAAAGAGTATTGGGATAGGGTATTTACTTATTTCCTAGATGAATATAAAAAAGGAAGAACACCCAACCCAGATGTTATGTGTAACCAAGAGATAAAATTTAATGCCTTTTTAGATTATGCTTTGAACTTAGAAGGAGATTATATAGCTATGGGACATTATGCCCAAGTAGAAGAAAGAGATGATGGCTATTGCCTTATCAGAGGAAAAGATAATAATAAAGATCAATCTTATTTTTTATCAAGAATAGGGCAAAAGGCCCTTTCTAAGACATTATTCCCTATAGGTCATTTGGAGAAAAAAGAAGTTAGGGAACTAGCAGAAAAACATAATTTATATACTGCTAAAAAGAAAGATTCTACTGGAATTTGTTTTATAGGCGAAAGAGATTTTGATGAATTTCTAGATAAATATCTTCTAGCAAAGGAAGGAGATATTATAGATATAGAAGGAAATAAAGTTGGCAGACACAGTGGACTTATTCATTATACATTAGGGCAACGAAAGGGAATAGGAATTGGGGGAGTAGGTACAGGAGAACCTTGGTTTGTAGCTGGAAAAAATATAAAAGAAAATATACTATATGTAGCTCAAGGAGAAAATAATCCAGCACTTTATTCCACTTCATTAATTGGAGAATTACCTTCTTGGATACTAGAGAAGTCTCCAAGTATGCCATTAAGATGTACAGCTAAGTTTAGATACAGACAATCTGATATACCTGTAACCGTAAATGTACTAGAAAATGGAAAACTCCATATAAAATATGATAATCCTGTAAAAGCAGTAACACCAGGTCAAGCAGCAGTATTATATCAGGATGAAGTATGTCTTGGATCTTGTATCATAGAATCTATCGAACCATTGGATGAAAAATACTTGTATTTAAATAAAACTGTTGAAGAGGACTTATAGTTCCTCTAAATTTAACTATATAATAGTGTCCATATTTTTTATGCTCTTCAGCTAAAAACATGGACACTATTTTTCTCTAGAATTCTTCTAAAAAAACATTTTATAAAACCTCTATTATATCTCCCTCTTTTATGACTCCACCTTTTAGAACCTTAGTAAATATTCCTTCCTTTGGCATTACACATTTGCCAACCTTCTGAGATATTGCACATCCTGTATGACATTCTTTACCTATTTGGGTTACTTCTTGAATCGTCTCTCCTATAATTAGTTTTGTACCTATAGGAAGCTCATAAAGTATTATTCCCTCAGTAGTTATATTTTCTGCAAATACTCCTGGTACTAATCCTTCTATACCTTGATTTTCCATTTTATCAAAACTTTCTATACCTAATAAACTTACTTGTCTATGCCAATTCCCTGAATGTGCATCTTTTTCTAATCCAAAGTTTTCTATAAATAAACCTTCTTTTATCGGTTCTTTTATTACTCCTTTTTTATCTGATATATTTATAGATAATACTTTTCCTCTTATATCTTTATACATATAATCACCTGTCTTTCCACCAGTCTTTTTTATAAGTCTTATATCTTCAATTACCATGTCCTTATCAACTGCTTTACACATATCATATATGGTTAAACACGCAATAGATACTGCTGTTAGTGCTTCCATTTCTACTCCTGTTTTTCCTATGGTTTTTACTTCTGATTCTACCTCTATTGCATTGTCTGTTATATTAAATCTAATGTCTGCTCCTGTTAGAAATATATTATGACACATTGGAATTATATCACTTGTTTTTTTGGCTCCCATTAGTCCACCTATTTGAGCTACAGATAGAACATCACCTTTTTTTATTACTCATTCTCTAATTTTTTCTATGGTTTCTCTATTCATTCTGAATTTTCCTCTTTCTATGGCTTTTCTTCTGGTGTCTTCCTTTTCACCAACTTCTACCATATGAGCTCTGCCATGTTCATTAAAGTGTGTAAATTCCATCTTTATCCCCCTATTTGATTCATATTTCTCTTTATATATTCACCATCTTCTAAATGATGTGATTCTTCTTTTTTATATATAGAATTAAGTATTAGTTTTTTTATATCTTGTCCACTTCTTAAAGCTTCTTTTATATCTATTTCATTATTTGAGTGAAGACATAATTTCAACTGTCCCCTAGATGTTAATCTAACTCTATTACAGTTGGCACAAAACTTACAGGATATTGGATTTATTATACCTACTTTGCCTTTTCCATTAGGTAGTCTATAATATACTGCTGGAGACGATATATCTTCTCTTGGTGTAGGTGTAAGTTCTCTAACCTTCTCTAATATAATATCGTTTGAAATAAATTTTTCTTTAGCCCAATTAGCTGCTTCACCTATTGGCATCAATTCAATAAACCTTAAATCTATTTCATCTTTTTCCGTTAACTTCACTAATGATTCTATTTCATCATCATTAAAACCACCTATAAGGACAGTATTTATCTTTATTGGTGTTAATCCTACGCTCTTTGCTTCTTCTATTCCTTCAAGTACACATTTTAGTTTACCGCCTCTAGTAATTAGATTATATTTATCTTCATCTAATGTATCTAGACTTATATTCACTCTATTTAGTCCTGCTTTCTTTAACTCTTTGGCATATTCTTTTAAAAGTATACCATTTGTAGTCATTGCCAAATCTTTGACTCCTTCTAGCTTTGATACCTTAGATATTAGATCAACTATACCTTTTCTTGTAAGGGGTTCTCCCCCTGTAAATCTTATTTTATTAATACCTAAATCTACAAAAGCCTTTGTTATTTCATATATTTCTTCTAATGTTAGCATTTCTTCATGAGAAAACTTAGAAATTCCCCTCTCTGGCATACAGTATCTACATCTTAGATTACATCTATCTGTTAAGGAAATTCTAAGATAATTTATTTCTCTTCCAAAAGAATCTTTCATAATAATCACCATTTTCTTTAGACTAATATCATTTCAATACAATTATCTATAATAATGTATGTATGAGTAAACTATGTATAAAAAATTTATATAAATGTAAAGGATAGAGATTATTCTATCCTTTATATACTTAATAGTTTATTTAATGATTTCTATAAAAAAATACCTTTAACCATTATTTCTTTGCTTCTTTCTTCTCCCAATCCAAGCTGAAATCCATATACTTAGTTCGTATAAAAAGACCATAGGCAATGCTAACAATACTTGTGATACTACATCTGGTGGTGTCAGTATAGCGGCTATAATAAATATTATTAAAATTACTATCTTTCTATATTTCTTTAATGTATTTGCCGTAACAAGATTTAACTGTGTCAATAATATAATCAATAATGGAAGTTCGAATATAAGACCAAATGAAAACAATAGAGAGGAAATAAAACTCAAATAACTATCAAAGGAAAATAGTGGAGCTATCTGTTCTACTGAAACCTGAGTAAAAAACTCTATAGTTATTGGAATTATTGTAAAATAAGCAAATACAGATCCTACTAAGAAAAATACTATTCCCAAATATAGAGCTAATAATAAGTATCTACGTTCATTTTTTTTAAGTCCTGGTTTTACAAATAGCCATATTTGCATCAAACTGATTGGTGAGGAAATTATTATTCCAACTACTATGGCTATCTTAATATAGGCTATAAATAGTTCAGGAGGACTTAGATAAATGAATTCCAGTTTTTGTGCTGGTTTTACCATGTATTCAATGATGATATCGATGTATTTATAACTTGCGACAGCTCCTAATATTATTGCTATGAAAATTATAATAATTCTTTTTCTTAACTCACTCAAATGCTCTACTAGAGTAAGCTGTTTATCTTCCATAGAGTACCCTCCTAAAGCTGAGTATTTAAAGCACTATGCCTTAAATATACTTTTTTATTCCTTGTCCTTTTTATCTTCTAAGTCTATTTTTACGTCTTCAGATATTTGGTTAGCATGGTTTTTAAATTCTCCTATGGCCTTACCGAAAGCTTTTCCTATTTCCGGAAGTTTGCCCGGTCCGAAAACTACCAATGCAATTCCAAGGATTAATATTAACTCTGTTGCACCTATCTTCCCAAACATATATATTGCCTCCTTTATTCTAAATTATTTCTTCAAGAATTTCTCTTCAATAAGATTAACTATTTCTCTTACTTGTTCAAAGTTAAACTGTGGTATCTGATTTTCCAATGGAAAATCTGTAACTATACCAAATAACTCACTTTCTTTAGAAATAAGATTTGGTGAAATTTTCTTTCTTATTACTTCTAATTTTGGCTTACTCTCTTTCTTATATCCTTCAGTTATGATAATATCAACATTTTGAATTTTACTGATAATGTCATCTAATCTATATTCTTCCTGTACCTTCTCAATCTTTGCTATTTTAACTGGGGAAGATATAACAACTATATCAGATCCTGCTTGTGAATGCTTCCAAGTATCTTTTTCTGGATGGTCTATCTCAAAATCACCTATATGATGTTTTATAGTCGCTACTCTATATCCTCTATTTTTTAATTCTTTTATTATCTTACAAAGAATCGTGGTTTTTCCTGTATTAGATTTACTTCCAATAATTGAAAACACAGGTATCATTATTCTACCTCCGGATAATCTAATATTTCAACCTCTATCTTATCTCCATTTTCAAATGGACCATTACCAGCTCTAATATAGAATAATGAATTGGTACCTGATAAAGATGTTAAAATCCCAGAACTATGCTTATTAGGTAATTTCGTAAAGAATTGCCCATCTTTATAATAAGTTACTGCTCTAACATATCTATTCTGATTGCTTACCTTAGTAAACTCATTTTCTAATGTTGACTCTACCTTTACTAGATTAAGCTTACTCTTTCCCATTAATCTAAGTATAGTTGGTCTCACAAATTTCTCAAAAGTTATACTGGCCGCTGCTGGATTACCCGATAAACCAAATATTAATTTATTTCCATACTTTGCTACTGCAATCGGTGTCCCAGGTTTCATATTCACCTTCCAGAATAGAATCTCTCCTCCTATTTCTTGAAAAGCCTCTTTAACTAAATCTGCATCTCCTACGGAAACTCCTCCTGTGGTTATAACCATATCCGCCCATTCTAAGCTATCTTTTAACTTGTTTTTTATATCTTCTATTTTATCTCTACATATTCCTAATATTACAGGTTGTCCACCTATTCTCTTTATCTGAGCCGCTATTGTATAAGAATTACTATTTCTTATCTTCCCTTCTCTAGGAATCTCATCAATATCGATTAATTCGTCTCCTGTAGCTAAAATAGCTACTTTAGGTTTAGAATATACTTTTACTATACCTCTCCCCAATGTGGCAAATATGCCAATATCGGCTGGCCCAATAAGATGACCTTTTTTAAGAACAATATCTCCTTCTTCTATGTCTTCTCCCATTTTTACAATGTTTGAATTTGGCTTAAGATAATTAAATATTTTAACATCCTTATCAGTAAATTCAGTATCCTCATATTTAATTATAATATCTGCTCCTTCAGGTATTTTAGCCCCTGTCATAATTCTTATAGCCTGCCCATTCTCTATCTTCCTAGAGCTTACATATCCTGCTGGAACATAGTCTATTACTTCTAATACTATAGGATTTTCTTTACTAGCATCTTTTATATTATCTGATTTTAAAGCATATCCATCTAGAGGTGATCTATCAAAAGGAGGCATATTAATATCCGAGATGATGTCCTCTCCTAAAACATATCCCAAACTTTCTACTATAGGTATATCTATCGTATTTATTTTAATATCCTGATTTAGAAGTATTTCCTTTGCTTCTTCTATAGATATATTTACTAACATGTTTTTCCTCCTTAATGTTTTCCAAAGTTACAATCTGGAAAAGTACAAACATTACAGCTTAGACATTGTCCTCCATAACCCATCCTTGTAATATCCTTGCGAATAATTTTTTCACCTGCACAAATTCTAGGCAGCAACAAATCAAATGCTGTGGTATGCGCAAACATTACACATCCTGGAAGCCCCATTACTGGAATATCCTCTAAATAAGCAAGAAGTAACATTGCACCAGGCAAAACTGGAGTTCCATAGGATACTATATTAGCTCCAGTTGCTTTAATTGCTCCAGGTGTTTTATCATCAGGGTCTACTGACATTCCACCTGTAACTATTATAAGTTCTGCTCCCATATTTTTTGATTTAAGGATTTCATCTTTAATTACTTCTAACCCATCTGGAACTATGACTTTATAAAAAATCTCTGAATCAAATGCTTTAACTTTTCTTTCTATAACTGGACCAAATTTATCCTCAATCCTACCTTTATATACCTCAGAACCAGTAATAATTAAAGCAGTCTTTAGTTTCTTAAATGGTTTAACCTCAAATATTGGTCCTTTTTCTCTAAGTATTTTTTCTGCAATATTTATTTTCTCTTTTTCAATAGTTAAAGGGATTACCCTAAATCCTCCTATTAAATGTCCTTCATCAATAAATCTATCTCCATGTATAGTAGCTAATATCATATCTCCTAAATCATTAATTTCATCCAATATTTCTCTATTTATCTTTAATAATCCTCTATACTTAGGCATAATATTAATTTTTCCCTCTTTCGGGTCGGTAAAATAAATACCTTCACCACAGATCAGATTTCCTATTGCTACGGCAGCATCATCTTCATGTAATGTATTTTCATTTATTTCAAAGATATAAATATGCTCTTTTCCTATTCTAAGAAGTCTTTCTATATCAGCTTCCTGTATAATATGTCCTTTTTTAAATGCCACTCCTTTAAACTCTCCCGGCACTATTTCTGTTATATCATGTCCTAATACCATTCCTACTGCCTCTTCTACTCTCACTACTTTCATAATAATCACCTCTAGGATAACTTTATATTGGTATTGCTCTTATTCTTAATCATATATAATTTTAATTTAATAATATTTTTATTATATCATAGTAGGATATTAATTGTCTTTATTTTAAAATCCATTCATTAAATTGCTATCCTAAGATTTTAATATTAATTTCTTCAAATGTTAACGTTGAAAAGGGACTACTTTTGTAGTTCCCCTTCAACCAAATTAATTCTATCTCTTTTATTATTATTGCTATTATTTACATTACTTCCCAAAGTTCTTATATTCTTCTATACCGATATAATATACATTTGGCTCTAATTCTTTTTCAGGAAGTAATACTTCATATTTATTTTCTTTTAATAACTTACTTACTAAGCTATTTGGATCATTTAAATCTCCAAAATATCTGGCTTGTGTAGTACATGTACTAATACATACAGGCAACAATCCATTCTCTAGACGATGAGCACAAAAATCGCATTTATCTACCTTTTTAGCTTCTTGGTCCTTTATACGAGCCCCATATGGACATGCTTCTACACAGGCATAACATCCAATACATTTTTCTTTATCTACAAAAACGATTCCTTCTCCATTTTTACCTGTGGCCGCTACGGGACATGCCTCTATGCAAGGTGTTTTTTCACAATGATTGCATAATTGGGCTACCTTTAGAACATGGACATTAGGATAGGCTCCGACTTCTGTTTCTATAACCCATGAACGATTTTGATCAGTACTAAGTTTATTTTCTATACGGCAAGAAGCAGTGCATGCATGACAAGCAATACATTTACTTACATCTATTACCATTCCCCACTTTATATTTTCACTCAATGTAGTCACCTCCAAAAGTTATCTATTTTTTAAGTCCCAGTCAATATAATTATTCAGTAATTCTGATAGACTTCTGTAAAATGGCTTTGCTTTTTCTATAGAAATCTTATAGTAAGTATTTATAAAGCTTAAAAGATGTTCTTTTAGAAATTGAGTTTGTAAATTATACCATTTAACAGAGTTTTTAATATTGCTTTCACTATCTGACTCTTGCTCCTCATTAAACAACTCTTGTGATTCCATATTGCACAAGAATGCCATGAAAGCTAGTTCGAATCCTAAATGATCCATTTTATTTTGATGCTTTAATTCTTTTATAATGTTCATGTTTTGAGGCTGAAATCCTACTGAATCATAAGCAAGATTCACGTTATAATCAAGTAACACTGTTGAACGATTATATTTCCATCCACCTTTATTTTTTCTTCCTTCACCAGGTGCTAACTTAATAGCACCCCTTATAAAGGATTCATATGGAGGAATATAAGCATTGGCAATTGGTACTAGAAAATGATCATAGTATTCTTGCTCAAGCTCTTCTATATAATCTGGTTCCTTAGTAAGTTTTTCTTTCCTTTGTTTTACTTCGACAATTAACTTTGAAAAATCTATGTCATGAAATATATCTTTTGCATTTGTTAATGCATTCGATACTTGCTCTACATTTTCAATTGTTGGTAACTGCAAATATAAGGAAGCTATTAATTCGTATAGTCCACCTCTATCCATTGCAGATACATTATTATTTGGCATTCAGGTTCCTCCTTTATACTGGTTTAACCTTTACTCTAATACTATTTCTATTAGGGCTACCAGTAGTCGCTTCAGATAATCCGTAAATACCATCTACTGTTGGATCTAATAAACCTAATTGGTTAGTAGCAGTACCTTCTCCTCTTATTGGATCTCCTGCTACAGTTTCTCCATCTATTATGATATCCTTACTCCCATATTCCCATTTACCATATCCAAAACAAACTCCTATTGTTCCTTTTGCTACCCCTTCTCTAACCTTTAGAACTCCTTTTGTTTGATTAGCAACACTTTCAACAATTACTTCTTGTCCATCAGTTAATCCATGTTCTTTAGCGTCTAAACTATTCATCTCAATAAAATTAGTTCTTCCGATATTTTGAAGTGTTGGAGCATTACTCATCATAGATAATCCTCTAAGCTTTGGCTTATAAGAACAGATTCTAAAAGGATATTCTGATTCAGGGAACATCTCATCTATTAAATCTCCATTAGCAAACATTTCAGGTAGCCACATAGGTGAACCTTCATGATATTTTCCAGTAATACTATTTCTAGTTGTAGCTGTATTTTCTGAATAGAAGCATATACAAGCTGTAGATTTATATTTCATAAAGTCTCCATCATAATAGCTATTATCTGGCTCAAACTTACCACCCTTAGCCATGATATTCTTTACTAATGGAAGCTCTTCAGCAGTAACAGCTTCCTTCCAATGCTTTGGTATATTATCTAGTCCTGTTAATTTTGCATCTTTATCTGTAATTGGTAAAGTAGTTTCCTCATCATATGCCATATTGGCAATAGCCTTCATCCAATAATCTTCACGAGTGTGAATCGGCCATACTTTACCATTAGAATCCGTAACAGCATTATCTCCAAATCCTGGCATACCGATTCGTTTAGCCACTTCTATCATGTATGTTTCCATACTTATATGTTGTTCGTATTCTCCTACTTTTGGAGTTGGAGGTTCTACAACTGGCCATCTTACTCCAGTAATTCTTGTTGTGTGGTTCCCTCTTGCTCCTAATATTGCCCAATGCTCATTAAAATTTGTATCTGGTATAATATAATCTGCAAATGCACTTGTTTCACCTACTACTGTATCTATTGCAATAAATAATGGGATATTAGAAGTTTTCTTTATCTCTGTTAATACTTTTTCATTAAAGGTAGATGGACCACCATAAATTGGATTTGCTGCACAATTTACTAAAATCTTACATTGGTAAGGATATTTGTTTATAGCTGAGAATATAGCATGTCCATCTAAATTGAATCCATTTGGATGCCAAGGTAATTTAGAAGGATATGGATTTTTTCCTTGAGCTACTTTATTTTTATACTCAGTTGTATTTTCATATAGGAATTGCTCTCTACTTATTCTAGGTCCCTTAAGTCCTGATGAACCTTCTACAGTATTTAAATTATATCTTGGTCCATCTGAATGAGCTTTATATGTAGCCCCGCCTAAAGTCATTCCGCCTTTCATATTAAATGCCCCTAACATAGCTGGAAGCATTAATAATCCAACGGCGAAAGGTAATCCATTTATAGCTACAGTTCCACCTAATGTATCTACCCCTACCTTATATCCATGGTTAGTAAATTCTTTAGCTACATCAATTATTTGTGATGATGGTACTCCACATATTTCTGCATATTCTTCTATACTATATTTATTAGCTCCTTTTTTTAACATAGCAAGAGCAGTAGCTACTTTGAGTCCTTCTACTTCTCCTTCAAAGAATATATCTGCTGTATCTACTTTATTGAAGATTTCATGTTTATTAGTAGCTTTATCTATTACTATAAATGATTCTTCTCCTTCTATAGGTTCAAATTCTAATTTAATATCTTCCGGCCTTAAGAATTTTCTATAATTAGGATGTTTTTCATCCACTATTACAAGATAGGCAGCATTGGTGAAACTCTTATATCCAATTTTTTCAGCCGCCTCTAATGTTGGGCAAGCTAAAAAATCTCCATTATATTTTTCATTTTCAAACATCCAATTCATTATTGCTAATACAAATGCAGCATCTGTAGCTGGTTTTATTGGGATCCATTTTGTTCCACCTGGAATATCTGTACCACCCTGCATCACTGGATCTACGAGTGCAAGTTTTAAGCCATTGCTTTTTACAGCCTTTACTGTCTTACGAGCTAATCCTTGATATCCCATACCACTATGTCCAGGATAAACCCCTTGATATAATGCAAATTCTGCATCATTTATATCAGGTCTATGTGTAAATTGACCTTTTTTATCATATAAGGCCTGCCACGCAGGCACCCATGCGCCACCTCAAGTACCAGAGTGTACATAAACATTTGGAGATCCAAAGCTTCCGTTTACGAATCTTATTGTAAACTCTCTTCTACCATAGGAACCACCATATAACCATACTAATCCATTACTCTTTGGTCCCATTTCTGGTGCATCAGGATTGATTAGATTTTCATGGTCAAACACTTGTCTAAATCCTTCTATTTTAGTGTCATCTCCCAATTCTTTAAATATCTGACCGCCTTCTACTGTTTCTTCCATTAGCTGTTCCCAACTAATTGGTCTCCACTTGCCACTTCCTCTTTCACCAGCTCTTTTTAAAGGTACTGTAATTCTTAATGGATCCTCAATTATCTCAAAGCCTGAGTTCCCAACAGCACATACTGTAGCTCTATTAGTAAGTCCTTGTTCATTATGTAAACTGAAGGCTTTATATGATTCTTCTACAGTATTATTATAGTCTAGTGCTGGCTCAGCACATACTGGATGAAAAGGGTTTCCAGTAACACCAATAACCTTATTAGTAGTTTTATCAATTTTAACTCTATTACCACAGTTATTGTAACATGACATACATACGCTATGGCGTATCATGACATTTTCATTAGGAGTTACTTCTCCTGTTTTTTTATCCACAGTTGCTTCTACTAAATTATTAGGATTCCCCTTATACACTGGAAATTCGTCTACTGGCTCTGTCTTACTAGTAGACTTACTACATCCTGATACGCCTAAACCTAAGGCAGCAGCACTAGCCGTAAAAGCAGAAAGCTTCAAAAACGTTCTTCGCTTCAAAATTATCACCTCGGCATAATTATTTTTAATATATAAATTTAATACAAAATTATATATTAGCAATTTCTATGCCATAGTTAAGTTTCACCTATATATTATCTAAAAAATTGTGAAAATGTTAATTTTTGAACATATTCTGACCGCCATTTACAAATCTTATTTAAAAAACTCATAATATAAACTTCATTTATGACAAAAATATAGTTATATTTTTGTCATTTTGACATAAATATATCGTTCTTAGCTTTTACTGCTCGATTTTATATTTTTCTATCTTTCTATATAACGTTCTTAGACCAATCTTTAACATCTTTGCAGCCTCTGGCTTATCCCAATTAGTTAGTCTTAATATATCAATGATATGCTCTTTTTCTACATCATCTAACGAAATATATTTTTTGTATTGATTTTCATTATTATTTAAACTTGGAATTAAGTCCCAAGGATAAATTTTATTTCCTTTAGACAATAGTACTGCTCTATCAATGAAGTTTGCTAATTCTCTTACATTCCCTGGGAAATCATGTTCTATTAAAAACATTTTTGTTTCTTCTGCTAGTTCTTTTTTATTGCTTGGATTTTTATTAAGAAAATAATTGGCAAGAAGCAATACATCATCTCCACGCTCCCTTAGTGGGGGTACTGGAATTGTAACTACGCTTAATCTATAAAATAAGTCTTCTCTAAAACTGCCATTATAGATTGCCTTTTCCAAATTTTTATTTGTTGCTGTTATAACTCTTACTGTAGTCTTTTTAGTCATAGTGCTACCTACAGGTCTAAACTCTCCAGTATCTAAAAATCTTAATAATTTTACCTGCAAAGCTGGATCCATATCACCAATTTCATCTAGAAACAAAGTTCCTTGATTTGCAATTTCAACTAATCCCTTTTTATTAGTATGAGCTCCCGTAAAAGCTCCCTTTACATGACCAAATAATTCACTTTCTAATAATTCTCCAGGTATAGCACCTGCATTTATAGGAATAAAAGGGTTGTCTCCTCTACAACTCTTATAATGTAATGCATTAGCTACTAAATCTTTTCCTGTACCACTCTCTCCAAGTATTAGTACAGGTAAATGACTATCAGCAACCTTATCAATCATATATTTTAGGTTCAACATTACTTGAGACTCCCCAACAATCTCTTTTTTATCATTTATGAGCTTAATATTTTCCACGAGATTATCGTTATAACCCTTAAGCCTTTTCTTCTCCGCAGCTCTCTTTAAAACTAGTTCTAATTCAATAGGATTTACAGGTTTTGATAAATAGTCATATGCACCACTTCTCATGGCTTCTATGGCTGACTCTATAGTCCCGTATCCAGTAAGCATAATAACTTCCATGTCTGGTTGTATCTTTTTTGCTTTCTCCAAAAGTTCTAGACCATCTATTTTGTCCATCATTACGTCGAATAAAGCTACATCAAACTCTAATTCTTCAACCAATTTAATTGCTTCTATTCCTGATGTAACAGCTTTCACATGAAGACCTTTTCTTGTTAACCTATCTTTAAGTACTTCTATAAATTTTTCTTCGTCATCTACAATTAATAATCTAAAGCTTTCCATTTTCCTCCACTCCTCTAGATATTGGAAGTTTTATCTCTACTTCTGTACCTATATTTTCTTCACTATATATTTCAATATATCCTCTCATTCTCTCAATTATGGCCTGGCTAATGGATAGTCCTAGGCCAGTTCCCTTTCCAATAGGCTTTGTTGTATAAAAGGGATCAAATACCCTTGCTTTATCTTTCTCTTTAATACCATATCCAGTATCTATTATCTTAAGTATTAAAAAACCATTATTATCTATTTCACTAATATTTATTGTCAAAATCCCTTTATTTTCCATAGAATCTACAGCATTAGTTATTATATTTAATAACATTTGCTGCATTTGTGATTCATCCGCTAATATTATTGGCTCTGCAATGCCTACATCAATTACAATATCTATATTTTGCTTTTTCAACCTATGTTCCATTAATTTTAATATGTCTTCAATAATCTTAAAAACATTAACCAGTGTAATATCAACCTTCGATTCCCTTGAAAATCTTAATAAATTTTGTGTAATGGCAGAACATCTGTCAATCTGTCCTTTTATTATTTCTAAATAGTTTTGAATAACATTATTATCATATAAATCATTTATGTCTTCTGTCTCCAATCGTTCTAATAAATCCGTAGCATAAAAGCCTAAATTATTCATAGGGTTGTTAATTTCATGAGCTACTCCTGCTGCTAAAGTACCAATGGCTGCTCTTTTCTCTGCTAACATTATTAAACTTTCATTCTCTCTCCTTTTTTTTATCTCCTCTGTCATACTATTAAATGCCTCTATTACCATTCCAATTTCATCATTGTTTTGCTTCGGTATTTTATAATCAAAATTCCCACTCTTTACAGAGTTTACTCCATTTGCTAACTCATTCATTGGCTTCATGAAAAGATATATTAGAAAAGAACCTACTACTCCGATTGTTAATATGGTTAATAAAAAAGTAATTATAATTCTAGTTATCATTAGTCTAATAGTTTCATATGCATTATCTAATGGTTGTTCAACTACTACACCCCAATCTACTATTGGAATTAAACCGTATACGCCTAAGACATCCTCTCCTAAATATGATTCATAAATCATAGTTTCAAATTTTTCATATTTAAATACATTCTTTTCTTCTGTTTTTATCTTAAGTAAGCTTGTTACTCCCTTACTTTTAGTCACGTCTTGTCTCCTCGTTACCTGACTATAATCAGAATGACCAATTAAAGAGCCTCTATCATCTATTAAAATAATATAGCTTCCCTCTTTTGTTTTTGTAGCATTTATCTTTTTCATTACCTGTCGCAAGCTTATTTTTGCAATAATAGCTCCAGTCAGATATTCTTTATCTCCACCAACTGGAATCCCCAGTTCAAAAACAATTTGATTATCTAAATCTATTTCTGGTTTTCCAATATATAAGTCTCCACGTTTCAGAGTTTTGAATTTTTCGTCTGTTGAAATATTTTCCAGTTCTTTCGGAGAAATAGCATATCTTTTTGATATTTTTACTAGCTCCATGCCCTTAGAAGAAATCATGGATATTTCTTCTAAATGGTGGTACTTTTTCAACATTCTATATATTATATCTTCTCTATTGAACTTGTTGCTCCAATCAAATAATTCTGGATTTGTTATGGCTATGGTCTCTAAGGATTCTTGTGTTGTCTTTACCATTTCAACAACTGTTTGAGATATTTTTGACGCCGTTAGCTCATGTTCTTTATGTATAGATTTTTGAACTTCGGTTTTTAATGTTCTAATACTAATCAAAACTAAAAACACTAATGGGATAACAGCTACACCTATCATCATAAGAATTAATTTAGACTTTATGCTAACCAAAAATTGTTTTTTGTTATGTATTTCCATGTAATTCTACCTTTCAGTTTTTTTTACGAACTTATCTACAAAAGTCATTTTAGAATAGTCTATTTCTATACCTAGAGCATTAGCAGTATCTACGTTTATATGAAGTTCTAAATTCTCTGGTGACTCTATTGGAATGATTTTTGGATCTTGTCCCTCAAGGACATTGGCTACTAGTCTAGCTGATTGAAGTCCTTCATTGTAGTTAGTGCTCCCATAAAAAGCTAACATACCTTTTTCAACCTGAATATCATTGACGCCCATAACAGGAATCTTATACTCTAGTGATGCATCTACTATATCTTGAATAGTTGATTCAAACAACAAACTACACATTAACATTATTCCATCAAATTTATCATGATTTTTCGATATAGTCTCAATAATTTCATCTCTATTGGTAACTGGTATTAATTCTAATTCTATTTGAAGCTTATCAGCTGCCTCATATAGAAATTTTGAACTTGGACCAAATGGAGTTGTAAGTGGATTATATAATATTAATACATCTTCAGTGTCTGGAACTATTCTTTTTAAAAATTCTAGTCTTTTTCCTGATAATTGAACGTAATGACTATCCACTCCTGTTATATTACATCCTGGAGAAATATTATCTTGAATAAATCCCAATTCAACAGTACAACCTACACCTATAAATACTATAGGAATACTTTCTTTATCTGCATACTTTTTTGCGGCAGACGTTTCAAAAGTTCCAGTAGTTATAATAATATCCACTTTTTCTTTCACCAGTTCTTGTACTAAAGGCTCTATCTTATCCTTATCACCGTCAGCATTCTTTATAATGACTTCTAAATCTTCTTTTTCATATCCATAATTATATAATCCATCTATCATTGCATTAACCTTACCTAGCCTACTATCTGTAGCAGAAATAACACCAATTTTGTATTTGGTGTTTGTATTTTTATTAACATATCTAGCAAAATTTTTTTCTATATGAAATATAAATACTACTAGTAATATTATTGATAAAAAAACAGCTATCCTTTTTCTCATATTTACCTCCTATAAGTCCTACCTAATTTTAAGCATGAAGAGCAAACCTCTACAGTATTACTAGCTGTAATTATCTGTTTGCATATACTACATCTTTGCTTAGTTCCAGTAGCAAGAATACTCGGTTCGACAAATGAAAAATCTTTAATTCTTTTAGATTTTAGCTCTAATGCACCGTAGTAACAAACTTCAACACATAAACCACAACCACTACAAGCATCTCTCAGAAGAAATAAGCTTAGCTTGTCCCCTTCTTCTATATACTTTAATGCCCCCATTGGACAAAGCATTGTACAGGCTCTACAAAAAGTACATGTCCCTACTATTGAGGGCTTTGAATAATCTATAATCTCAGAATTAATTAGTTCTTCATCTTTTATCTTACTAAAAACTTTCCCTAGTATTGGATATTTTTTAACTGTTGCATTTGCAACAATTGCATTTGACTTTTCATCCTCATCATTAACCCCTAATACATATTTAATTGCGGTGTTGGGAAGCTTTTTAACAGATTTAAAAATAGAAAATAAGAACTCTCTTCTCTCATTATCAATTTCTTCAGTAGACGTTTTTCTAGCCTTTACCTTCGGAACTTTTTCAGTATTTTTTATAGCTCCTCCTAATAGGTTTAAATCTTCTTCTATTCTTTTGATCTTTTTAATATTATTTAAGTATAAGTCAATACCACTCTTTACAATACATTCCTTACATTTTGCTTCGGAGAAAATAACATTAATTTCAAATGGCAAAGTATCTATTCCCAATAAGAATTCTAAAGTCAGGCCTCCTAGACAAGGTACTTTGAAAACACTTTTTGAGATATCATCATTATGCTTGCAAGTTAAAATTACTGTATTATCTAGTTTTCCTTCTTCTTCTATGTAATTATACAGATTTAATTCAGTGGGTTCCTGAATAGATATAGCTCCTGTAGGACAAACTGATGCACATAGTCCACATTGGATACAATTATCATTCAGTTCAATTATTGAATTTTTAATGATTATCCCTTCTACAGGACAGCACTCTATGCATTTACTACACTTACCTAGATGAGAACGTACCCTTGAGCATCGTTGATGATTCAAAGCTATTGGTTCCATTCTAGAAGTAGCAGTTTCTATTATTTTTTCAAATTTTAGCATTTTTATCTCCCCATATTAAACATAAAATGATTGTGTAATAATTTGATATATTATCTTTATCTATGATAGTATGGCATGTTATTAACTTTGTCAATAAACTAATTAACGGTTTATAAGAGCAAGGTACTATAATATAGTACCTTGCTCTTATGTTATTATTCTTTTTTATCGTTTAGGTCCACTTCTACATCTTTAGATATTTTATTTGCATGGTTTTTAAATTCTCCTATGGCTTTACCGAATGCTTTTCCTATTTCAGGAAGTTTTCCCGGCCCAAATACAACCAATGCGATACCTAGTATTAAAATTAATTCTGGAGCACCTATTTTACCAAACATCTATATCTCTCCCTTCTCTATGGCATATATACAGAATCTAATCTATTTTCCACCTCTATATCGTTCCTCTGGCTCTCCATCTTTTAAAGCCTTATCCAATCCAATATAAGTAACGCTAAGATCTAATTTCAACTCATCTTTTAATCCCTTAATCTTGTTATCTGCAACCATCTTGCTAACTTCAGATTCTGGATCATTTAAATCTCCAAAAAATCTAGCATGAGATATACAAGTGCTTACACAAGCAGGTAACAATCCAACCTCTGCTCTCTGAATGCAGAAAGTACACTTCCCAACCTTCTTAGTGTCATTATTCATATATCTAGCATCATAAGGACATGCTGCTACACAAGCTCCGCAGCCTATACATTTTTCTTCATCTACTACAACTATACCTCCTTCAACTGCAAAGGTTGCATTCACAGGACAGGCTTTAACACAAGGTGCATCTACACAATGATTACATAATTTTGGAAGTTTTACTCTTGCTACTTTGGGATATTCTCCTGCATCCCACTCTTCAACCCAAGTGTTAAAGCATCCTTCAGGAAGGTTGTTTTCCATTTTACAACTAATAGTACAGGCATGGCATCCAACACAACGCTCTAAATCTATGACCATTCCATATCTTTTCATTCTAAATCACCTCTTTAAATTTATTGATTTTCTCCCATCAGATATTCCAAATCTAACGCTATCCATTTGGCGGAAATATTAGTTAAGTAAGAGTACAACCCTTCTCCTCTTTCCTTACTTAGAATAGCATAATCTTCAATCCATTTAGATAGATGTTCAACAAGAAAATCTTTTTGTAATTTCCTCCATTTATTAGCTTTTTCACTCATTCCATTTTCCAAGGCTAAAAGTTCAGAATTAGCTAAATAAACCAAAAAAGCTAATTCAAATGCAATATGATCTGGATAATGATTATCCTTGAGTGGCTTAAAAGCATTAAGTTGGTCTATTTTGAAATCTACTATCTCATAGCATGCTTTTACATGAAAAGTTTCCTGACTATCTAATTTACCATAGGATATTTTGCCATTCTTTATATCTTTGTTCCTAATTGCCGATTCATGAGGCGGGACAAATAATTTTGAAGTAGGTACAAAAAATCTATCATAATATTCTTGTATAAAATAATCTAAGTCCTTTTCCTCAATAGAGTCTATTTTATCTTCAGTTAATTCTTCAAATTGCGAAGAATTATCTTTTATTAAGTTTAATAATTCTTCTGAAGGAGTATTTAAAAAGGAAAAAGATAAAAATTCATATAGCTCCAATCGTTTTTTTGCTATAAAAATACTTTCTTTTATCATCTTTTCACTCCTATCTATGCCTTCTCTACCTTGTAAGCTCCACCATTTCTACCTGGCCCTCCAGTTGAAGACTCAGAAATACCAAATAGTCCATTCACCTTTGGATCTATTAAATTCATTAAATGTACTCCTGTACCTATGAATTCATTGCTCTCTTGGACTTTTCCTTCAATGTTATATCCTTTTGTGCCATATTCCCAATGCCCATATCCAAATGCTATACCTATGGTTCCCTTTGCTATACCAGATCTTACTAGAGCATGTCCTATAAATTCGCCGCCTGTAGCAGGAATTACTTTTACTTTATCCATAGTTGATATTCCTAATGCTTTAGCATCTTCAGTATTTAACTCAATATAATTATGTTTGCTTAAGTCTCTAAGACTGGAACTGTTAGCAAGCATACTTATACTTCTAAATTTAGGTTTGTAATTTGCCGCCTTAAATGGCCATTCTGTTTCTGGGAATACATCATTTACTAAACTGCCATCAGAGAATGATTCAGGACTCCATGCAGCTACACCATTATAATATTCACCAGTTAATGAGTTTCTGCTAGTTGCAAACTTCTCAATATATAAATCAACAGATCCTTTATAAGCATATTTATGATTGTCACCTTCAAATCCTGCTCCATGGTCTTCAAAACGACCGCCTCTCGCCATTATGTTTAATACCTTAGGCCATTCTTCCTTTGTTAATATATCAGCCCAATCCTTAACCGCATTTTCTAAATCTTGCATTTCTATTTCTTCTTGTGAAATGTCTGCCACAGGTTCTTCATCATATGCCATATTTGCAATACCACGAATGAAATAATCTTCTCTGCTGTTTAATGGTAGCAAGTTATCATCCATATCTAATATTGCCTTATCTCCGAATCCCGGTAACCCAATCTTTTTAGCAACATCAATCACGTATGTTTCAAAGGATATATGTCTTCCATCTTCTAACTTTGGGGTTGCTGGTTCTACTATCGGCCATCTCACAGTAACTCCTTTTCCTGAGAAGTTTCCTTCAATATTAGCTAAGCCCCAACTTTCATAAGGAGTAGTATCCGGTATAATATAATCTGCTAATGCAGTCATTTCTCCCATGTATGCATCACAAGAAATAAATAGAGGGACATTATCAACACTCTTCAGTGCTTCAATCACTTCTTTTCTAGCACCAGCCGGTACTGCTAATAGAGGATTAGCCATCCAATTCAATACTATTTTTGCTTGATAAGGATATTTATTTATAATAGAGAATAATCCTTGGTTATCAGAGGCACTTCCTATTGGGTGCCACGGCATCTTTGATGGATATGGATTTTTTCCTTTAGCAACCTTTTCTTTATATTCAGTCGTATCTTCATATCTAACTCCAGTACGGCTAATTCTCATACCTGATGCTTTTGGTCCATCTGGTATGACGTTTAATTGATATCTTGGTCCAGCTGAAGTAGATTTATATGAATTTCTTCTAGTAATTGCTCCACCCTTTTTATTTATACTACCTACCATGGCCATTAAAATATAATGAATCATAGTTATATCTGACCCATTTGCAGTAGCTGTACTCCCCATTCCATCTGCTGCTACTTTAGTCCCATGAGAAGTAAATTCATTTGCTATTTCTTCTATTTTGTCCTCTGGAATACCACATGCCTTTGAGTACTCACCTATTTCATATCTGAAGGCACTTTCTTTTAAAATAGTAAAGGATGTTCTTACTTGTATTTCTTTTCCATTAGGACCTTTTACTTTCCCTTCATACAATAAATCTGCTGTGATTGCCTTATCAAATCTAGCGTACTCCTTCGTAGCATCATCAATTACAATAAATATGTCTTTTTCTTCTTCTCCAACTTCCAATCCTAAGTCTTCTGCTCTTAACATTTTTCTATAATTTGGATGTTTTTGGTCTTCTATTACTAAATGAGTAGCATTTGTCCAGCTATTAAATCCTTTAGAAACACTAGCCTCATAATTAGGTGAACTTAGGAGATCATTGCTATACTTATGATTTTCAATAATCCATCTAATCAGTGCCATACCAAATGCATTATCTGTTGTTGGTTTTATTGGAACCCATTCACTATTTTCATATAAAGGTGTAACAGCCCCTCCAGCAAGAATAGGGTCCACTACTGAATACCTAAGATTTCCTTCCTTTACTCCAAACTTTATTTGACGAGCTATGGTTTGCATAGGTTTCCCACTATGTCCTGGGAATGCACCAGCATATAATATATATTCTGCATTATTAATATCCGGCCTTAGATTTTGCCCACTTGCTATTACCTGCGCCGCAGGTGTTTTAGAACCGCCTCAGGAATAACCATGTCCAAAGTTATTTACAGTTCCAAATGAATTTGTAAACCTTCCTGCAAATGATGTTCTTCCATCTCCACGTCCTCCAAAAAAGACTAATTGATTTGCTTTTGGACCAAATTCTGGGGCTTTTGAATCTATAGGTGTTTCTAAATCTCTTGTTTTTCTAAATCCGTCTATAACAATATCTTCACCTATATCCTTAAATAATTCTCCACCTTCTACAGTTTCTTCTACTGCCTCATCCCAAGTGATGGGCTTCCACTTTCCTTCTCCTCTAGCTCCTGTTCTTTTTAGCGGAACCAATATCCTCATAGGGTCATAATGGCTTTCTAAAGTGGCATTTCCTCTAGCGCATAATGCACCTCTATGCATGCTGCCTTTATCTTTATAACTACTAAAAGCTAAATATGATTCTGTTAAAGGCTCTTTAAATGAAAGATGCGGCTCTGCATTATTAGGATTATATGGATTTCCATATACTCTCAATATTTTACCAGTATTTTTATCAATCTTTACACGATTTCCGCATGAGCTATAGCAACCTAAACATGCACTATGTCTCATCAATATTGACGGCTCTACTTCAACGGCACCTGTCTCTAGATTAATCATAGCCTCTGGCTTTTGCCCTGGTAATTGAGAAAGCTTTGGGAATTCATTTGGAGCATCCGTATTTACAGCGTCCTTTTTATTACATCCTATGGTTAGACCAGTTAGACTTAATGCTCCTATACCTCCTAACATTTTTAAAAATGTACGTCTTTTCAATTTTGTTCACCTCGCAAATTATTTTTTTATCAAATTAATATCATTTGCAATATTTATGCCATTATGCTTACTAATAGCAAATGTCCTTTTACACTCCTATAGTTTACACATTTTAAAAAAATATTTTTTATTAAAAATTTATATATCCTATTTTGTCCTATATGATTTTATAATTATCTTGTCATATTGACAGAACCATTTGTCATATTGACAAAATTTTATCGTTAAATATACTGCTTACTATTACTTCTCTACTTACTAAAAAATATTTTATCAAATTTAATTGCAATTATAATATTCTTATATTATAATGCTTTGTATCAAAGCTAATTTATAAAGAAGGTTGGGAGCGATTACCATGACCTTAGATTCTAGAGGGAATTCACATTTTAATGCTAGAATAAAGATAGTCTATAATGATTCTACATTTGGCCCAGGGATTGCGAGAATTATGGAATTAGTTAAAGAAACAGGAAGTTTATCTAAAGCCTATAGAATTATGGAATTATCACCTAGCAAAGGATGGAAAATAATTAAAAATGCTGAGAAAGAGCTAGGTTTTCCTTTGTTTATTAGTGTTATAGGCGGCAAAGGTGGAGGTAAATCTGAGCTTTCAAAAGAAGGTGAAGATTTGTTAAGTAGGTATCAATCCTTTGTTTCCGAATTAAATATGGAAGCAGAAAAGCTTTATAAAAAATATTTTGGCTAAGAGAATATCGTTAATTATCTTTCATCTATAAAATAATGTTAAAAAATAATTAAACTATGTTAAAATTTATCGCTCAAATGGGCGATAAAAAAACATTTTCGTTCCTCTTATAAAAGAGGTTCGCATTGCGATACTAATAGTTAAGTTTTTTCTGGGACAAGCTTTTACCCCAGATAATATAAAAAGGGAGGATATAAAAATGAAGTTAAAAAAATTATTTATCATTCTATTATCATTAGTTTTAGTTTCCACCTTCATGGTTGGATGCAGTAAAGGTATAACTAATAATCCTAATGAGGATACTGAAGTAAAAGCAGAAGATAAAAGTGAAGCAGATAAAGAGGAAAAGGTCGAACCAAAGGAGCCTGTAGAATTACTTATTTCAGCTGCAGCAAGTTTAACAGATGTATTAGGTGAATTAGCAGAAGTATATAAGACTGTAGAACCCGAAACTACTCTTACATTTACTTTTGGAGGTTCTGGAGCATTGCAGACTCAAATAGAAGAAGGGGCACCAGTTGATGTATTTATGTCAGCAGCTCAAAAACAAATGAATGCTTTAGAAGAAGGAGGCCATATATTAGATGGCACAATTAAGACTTTATTAGTGAATAAAGTAGTACTTATTACTCCAAAGGATGGAAAGATTGATATAAAATCTTTTGAAGACTTAGCTAAAGATGAAATAAAGAAAATTGCAATAGGGGACCCAGGAAATGTTCCCGTAGGTCAATATAGTGAAGAAATATTTAATAACTTAAATATAGCTGATAAGATTAATTCAAAACTTGTATTAGCAAATGACGTTAGAACAGTACTTACTTGGGTAGAAAGCGGAGAGGTTGACTGCGGCATTGTTTATGCTACTGATGCATTTACATCAGATAGTATTAATATAATCACTGAAGCTCCTGAAGGAAGCCACAAAGAAGTTAGTTATCCAGTGGCAGTAATTAAAGATAGTCAAAATTCTGGTAGATCACAAGCATTCTTAGATTTCCTATCTACAGATGAGGCTATTAAATTATTTGAAAAATATGGTTTCTCAATGAAATAGAAATGAACGGAGGATAATATGAGTTATTCCCCTTTATTAATATCTTTAAAAGCTGCAGTTATTGCAACTATAATAACTTTCATCTGTGGAATTTATGCAGCATATTTAACTACAAAATTAAAAAGATTTAAAGGATTAGTGGATGGGTTTTTAACCCTTCCTCTAGTATTACCTCCTACTGTTGTAGGCTTTTTTCTGTTGGTTTTCTTAGGAAAGAATAGCTTTATTGGTAAGTTCTTAGCATTATATGATGTTTCTATTGTATTCTCTAGTACTGCTACTATTATAGCTTCTGCAGTTGTTTCTTTTCCATTAATGTATAGAACTGCAAGAGGTGCTTTTGAACAGTTGGATAGAAATATGATTTATGTAGCAAGAACTTTAGGTTTATCTGAACATGAAATTTTTTTAAAAATAATGCTACCTAATAGTTTCTCTAGTATTATTGCTGGGACTATTTTAGCCTTTGCAAGAGCATTAGGCGAATTTGGTGCTACGATTATGTTAGCGGGTAATATTCCAGGTAAGACTCAGACCATGGCAGTTGCAGTTTATAGTGCTGTTCAAGGAGGTAATAGAGCTCTGGCTTATAAATGGGTTGCTATTATGGTTGCAATATCATTTATAGCAATATTGATAATGAACAAGTTAGAAAGTGTGAAAATCAACAAAGTAGGGAAAGGAGGTAATTAGATATTCTTTATGCTAATATAAAAAAAACATTTGGAGATTTCTTCCTAGATGTAGAATTTGAAACAAATAAGGAAACATTAGCTCTCTTAGGTGCTTCTGGTTGCGGAAAAAGTATGACACTTAAATGTATCGCTGGAATCGAGACGCCAGATGAGGGCCAGATTATATTAAATGAAGTAGTGCTTTTTGATAGTAAAGAAAAGATAAATATATTACCTCAAAATAGAAAAGTAGGATTATTGTTTCAAAATTATGCTCTTTTCCCTAACATGACATTAGAAAAAAACATAGCTATTGGAGTTCCAAAAAATCGCCAAAATAAATCTGGGATTATAAAAGAAATAATTAAATCTTTCTCTCTAGAAGGATTAGAAAATAATTATCCTCACCAATTGTCTGGTGGGCAGCAACAAAGAGTAGCACTGGCTAGAATGTTAGTAAACGATCCTAAAATATTAATGCTAGATGAACCTTTCTCGGCTTTAGATGAGCATTTGAGATGGCAAATGGAGCAGGAGCTTATTGATATATTAAAAAAACATAATGGCAGTGCATTATATGTATCTCACAACAAGGATGAAGTCTATCGAATATGTGACAGAATCGCAGTATTAAATAATGGAAAAATAGAAGAAACTAATTATAAGGAAAATCTATTCAACAATCCTGAAACTCTTAATGCTGCAATGCTAATTGGTTGTAGAAATATTTCTAGAATAAAAAAAGTTTCTGAAAATAAAATTTACGCCATAGACTGGGATTTAGAATTAATATGCAATACTATAGTGAAGGATAATATCCGATATGTTGGTATCCATACTCAAAATATTAATCTTTGCTCTGATTATGAATCTACAATAAATACTTTTAAATTAAATATAATGGATATAATACAAAATTTACACTCTTATACCTTAGTATTGGGAAATCAAATGGAGAATGATGGAATTTCTCAGTCTCCTATCTATATGAAAACTTTTGAAGAAGAAGTTAATAAAAAGGAATTATATAAGGGGAAATCAATTTATATTAATCTAAATGGGGATAAGCTCTTATTATTACATTAATTTTAGATTAAAATACAATAAAAATGTTGGATATCCAACATTTTTATTGTGTCAAAAGAAATTCATCCAAATCTTCTATTGTATTTAAGTTTTTAAATATATCTTTATTTAAACTAAATTTTACAACCTCATCTTCTTCTATATAATGAGTTTTTGATTTAGTAATTAAAGAGTTTATAGCCCTCATATTAGATAGTAAATGTTTTTCAATATTTTCTATTATCCTCTTAGAATAAAAGCCATGCAATGGCTCTATTCTATCTCTAATACGTGTCACACAAATATCTATATCTTTGTTCTCAATAGCTTTTTTCATATATCTTATATAATCTATATCAATATTAGGCATATCACAGGCAATTACAAAAGCATATTCAGATGAAGCTTCATTTAAACCTGAATGGATCCCACTTAAAGGTCCCATTCCTTTAATTATATCTGTTCTTATTTTTTGGTTAAACTCATTGTATTCTTCAGGCTTATTTGTTACAATAATGATTTCGTCAAACTCTTCTTCAAGTTTATTAATTACTAAACCCATAAGTCTTTTTTCATCAATCTTTAAAAATTGTTTATCAAAACCCATTCTTGAACTTTTACCGCCTGCTAATATTATTGCTGCTCCAAACTTTTTCACTGATTCACCTTCTATCGAGCACACTCTGAATCTTTTCCTGTTAGGATTTCCAAGCCATGATGAACGCTGTCTAAGATATAATCCAAGGCTTCTTTGACTGCCTTTGGACTACCAGGCAAATTGATTATCAAAGTTTTATTTCTTATCCCCGACACTCCCCTAGACAGCATAGCTCTAGGAGTAATGCTGAGACTATAATATCTTATAGCCTCAGCTATTCCATTTGCCATTCTATCACAAGCCTTTATCGTAGCTTCAGGAGTAACATCTCTTTCACTAAAACCTGTTCCTCCAGTAGTCAAAACTAAATCTACTTGTAAATTATCCACCATATTAATTATCTCATTATATATAGTCTCTTTTTCGTCAGGAACTATAATTTTACTTGATACAATATAACCTCTATTTTCTATTATTTCGGTTATTATTTCTCCAGATTTATCTTCTCTTGCTCCAACAGAACCTTTGTCACTTGCTGTTATTATTCCAACCTTAAACATATTAACCACTCCAAGTATAGTCTATATATTTTCAACTTTTTCTACTCTTACTGCAGAAATCTTATATTCAGCAGTCTTAGTAACTGGGTCATATGCTGAATTAGTTAATTCATTTACAGGAGATTCTTTATAATGGAATGTCATAAACATCATTCCTGGTTTAACTTTATCTGTTACTGTTACCCTACTCAATATAGACCCTCTTCTTGATGTTACCCTTACAAAATCTTCTTCTTCTACCTCTAACCTCTCAGCATCTACTGGATTCATTTCTGCAAGCTCATAAGGTCTTATATCATCTAAGTTTCTAGAATGTCTAGTCATTATGTTATAATGATATAACATCCTTCCAGTGGAAAGAAGTATTGGGTACTCTTCACATGTAAGCTCTGCCGGTGCCTCATATTCAACTGGAATCATCAATCCTTTTCCTCTTGGGAAAGTCCCCTTATGAAGATATGGAGTACCAGGATGCTCTTCCGTTGGACATGGCCATTGTAAACCTACTTTATCTATTCTCTCATAAGTTATTCCTCTATAACTAGGTGTTGTTTCTCTTATTTCATTAAATATATCCTCAGAGTTTCTATAATCGAATCCCTTTGCTCCTAATTTTGTGGCTATTTCACTTAATATCATCCAATCTAGCCTGCATTCACCAGGTGCTTCAACAGCTTTTCTAACTCTCTGAACTCTTCTCTCAGTATTTGTAAATGTACCGTCTTTTTCAGCATAACATGTTGCTGGAAGTACAACATCAGCAAATTTAGCAGTCTCTGTTAGGAATAAATCTTGTACTACTAAGAAGTCTAAATTCTTTAAGGACTTCTTAACATGGTTCGCATCTGGATCTGTAAGCACAGGATCTTCTCCCATAACATACATTGCTTTAACGTTTCCTATTAGTGCTTCATCTAACATTTCTGGAATTCTAAGCCCATTATTAGGATTTAATTCTACATTCCAAAATTCTTCAAAGAATTTTATATTTTTTTCCTCTGATAAGTTTTGATATCCAGGGAATGTATTAGGAAGTGCTGCCATATCGCAAGCTCCTTGAACATTATTCTGTCCACGCATTGGATTTATCCCTGAATTCTCTAAACCTAAATGTCCTGTAAGCATAGCTAGGTTTGCAAGATTCATAACATTTGCTGTTCCTGTAGTATGTTCTGTTATTCCTAGAGTGTAGAATATACCTGCCTTCTTAGTACTTGTATAGAGTTTAGCAGTTTCATATAGCATATCTTCAGATATTCCAGTAATCCTAGCCACTACTTCTGGAGAATAGTTTTCTATTGTCTCTAATACATTTTCAAATCCTGTGCAACGTGTTTCTATAAATTCTTTGTCATGCCATCCTTCTTTTACTATGATATGCATCAATCCGTTTATTAGGGCGGCATCTGTACCTGAATTTAAAGGTAACCATATAGTAGCCATTTCTGCCAGCTCTGTACGACGTGGATCTATTACTATAAGCTTAGATCCATTTTTAGCTGCTTTTTTCATTTTGTTTCCAATTATTGGATGAGCCTCTGTAGCATTAGAACCAATAATGAATAATACTTCATTTCCCTCTACTTCTCCAATAGCATTAGTCATAGCTCCACTTCCTAATGTAGTTGCAAGACCTGCAACTGTAGGAGCATGTCAGGTTCGGGCACAATGGTCTACATTGTTGGTGCCTAAAGCGACTCTCATCATCTTTTGAAATACGAAATTATCCTCATTAGTGCAACGTGCAGAACTTAATCCTGCTATAGCATCTCCGCCATGTTGTTCTTTTACATCCTTGAGGTTTTTAACTACTAATTTTATAGCTTCATCCCAGCTAGATTCAACAAATTCTCCATCTTTTTTGATCAATGGTTTAGTGATTCTATCAGGATTGTTTATAAAGTCTGTGTGATATCTTCCCTTTACACAGAGGGATTTTCCGTTTACTGGTGAGTCTGGATTAGGAGTTACTCCAACTACCTTTCCATCCTTTACGTTTAGATCGAAATTACATCCTGTTCCGCAAAATGGACAAGTAGTACGAACCTTCTTAACCTCCCATGGCCTAATACCTTTCAACTGCTTGTTTATAAGAGCACCAGTAGGACATGCTGTTATACATTGACCACACATTCTACAGTTCTTATAATTAATAGGCTCATCAAAACCAGTAGTAACCTTAGAATTAAAACCTCTATTTGTAAAATCAATTGCAGATGTCACTTGAATTTCACTACATACTCTTACACATTTGCCACATAAGATGCATTTACTTTGATCTCTTTCCATAACAGGATTTAGACTATCTATTGCATACTGTTTTACTTCTCCCTTAAAAGAACCTTCTTTTATTCCGTATTTATAACATAAATCTTGAAGTCCACACTCTCCAGACTTTTCGCAAGTCAAGCAATCCTTTGGGTGATTTGAATATAATAAATCTAAAATATCTCTACGAACCTTAACTACCCTTTCAGACTCTGTATATACTACCATCCCTTCTCTTGCCTTAGCCGAACAAGATGCAACAAGGTTTTTAGAGCCCTCTACTTCTACCACACATAACCTACATCCACCAAAGGATGAAAGCTCTTTGTCATAGCATAAAGTAGGAATATCTACTCCATTTTCTCGAGCAGCTTCTAATATAGAAGTTCCCTCTTTTACTTTAACCTCTTTTCCATTCATAATAAATGTAATCATATTTTCGCCTCCACACGGTACTAAAACATTAAAAAATCATTGGCTATTTTATGCTTTTATATTGATATGCAAAATCTTCTTTTAATGAATTCTTTTGTTACCATACTTCATTATAAGCAACATTAACATAAATATCTTCTAATCTAGTCTTATGCATTTGCTCCATCTTCACAAGTCCAAGAAAAAGCTTTTTCTGCTCCTCATCTAAACAAATATTAGATAAATGTTTATACATATTCATAGCTTCTTCTTCATTCTTTATTGCTAAGCCAATAGCATCTGCGAACTTCATTTCCACAGTTAACTTTGGTTTATCTATGGTTTCAGCTAATTTATAATCGCTAACTTCACTTACTTTTATTTCATCCGCTCCACTATCCAAAAAGTCTTCTAAGAACTTCTTATGTTTTAATTCTTCTTCAGCTAATTCTTCAAAGGTCTCTTTAAGATGTTGATCTTCTACCTTTAAAGCAGCATCCCTATAGAATTCATATGCCTCGACTTCATTATTTACAGCAAACTCTATAATTGATTTAAATTCATGGATTGTCATTATATATCCCCTTCTTATAAATCATATTATTATAAATTAATAGATTTAATATTTTGCTACTAAAATCTTGAGAATTATTTTTCCTCTATCTTCTCTATTTTTTCTATAATATCTGATAATCCAAGAGTCTTCGTCCAGCTAGACTCAACAAATTTTTTACCTATCTTCCTATAAGGCTTATCCGGATTATGGAGATACATTAATTCTGTAGTAAGTCTCCCCTTCAAGCATAAAGGTCTGCCATTAGAAGGTGATTTGGCTCTTACTGCAATGTTTTTATTTTTCTTAGATAATACTTCAAATTCACATCCATATGCACATACCTTACAGCTTACAGTTTTAACCTCTGCCTCCCAAACTCTGGTCTTACCCAGTAGTCTCTTATCTACTAAGGCTCCCACAGGACATACGGTCACACATCTATTACAGGATACACATTTTGAGGTTTCAAAGCTTTGATCATCATCTAAAACTATTTGGGTATTATAACCTCTCTTAGCAAAGGCTAAAACTTCTCTTTCTCCCTTTATCTGAGAACAAGTTCTAACACATTTACCGCATAAGATACATTTACTGTTATCTTTCAATATATATGGACTTGAAGTATCTATAAGTTTAGGTCTCATAGCACCATCATGTTCTCTAAACCTAACATTATATCTATAGGAATATTTCTGTAATAAACACTCTCCCGCTTTTTGGCAAGTCAAACAATCATTTGGATGACTATCTAATAAAAGTTGTAATATATCTTTCCTAGCATTTACTACTCTTTCAGTCTCCGTATTTACAACCATACCTTCTCTAACCTTGACAGAGCAGGAGGTTTCAAGTTTTTTACTGCCTTCTATTTCAACTATACATAATCTACAGGCTGATACCACTTCTAGATTAGGGTCATAGCAAAGAGCTGGAATCTCTATGTTAAGTTCTTTTGCAGCTTGGATTATAGAATAGTCTTCAGGCACCGTGATCTTTTGTCCATCTATAGTAAGTGTTACATATTTCATCACTTTACCTCCTTCTCTATCTCTTAATTACTGCTCCAACAGGACATACTGTCATGCAATTACCACATTTAATACATTTATCTGTATCTATTACATGTCTTTCCTTTACCTTTCCATCGATGCAGGAAACAGGACAGTTTCTGGCACATTTAGTACATCCAATACATTTATCTGTAATGTAGTATTCTAGAAGTGCTTGACATGCACCAGCAGGACATTTCTTATCTCTTATATGAGCCTCATATTCATGTCTAAAATATTTCAATGTAGTTATTACTGGATTAGCAGCTGATTGTCCAAGTCCGCATAAAGATGCAGAGCTAATTGTTTCAGATAGACTTTCTAGTCTTTCTATATCTCCTTCTTCTCCCTTGCCTTCAGTAATTCTTTCCAAAATCTCAAGCATTCTCTTTGTACCTTCTCTGCATGGTACACATTTACCACAAGATTCCTCTACAGTAAAGTCAAGGAAGAACCTAGCAATATCAACCATACAATTATTTTCATCCATTACAACCATTCCGCCTGAACCCATAATGGAACCTAATGCACCTAAGGATTCAAAGTCTACTGGTACATCTAAATATTCAGCTGGTATACAGCCGCCTGAAGGTCCACCAGTTTGTACAGCTTTAAATTCCTTACCATTTGGTATCCCGCCGCCAATATCATATACAATTTCCCTAAGAGTCATACCCATTGGTATTTCAACTAGTCCTGTATTTTCAATCTTTCCACCTAAAGCAAAAACTTTAGTTCCTGGAGATTTTTCTGTACCGATATTTCTAAACCATTCTACTCCTTTTTGAAATATTATTGGCACATTTGCAAGAGTTTCTACATTATTTATAATAGTTGGTTTCTGCCATAAACCTTTATGAGCAGTTCTATTGATTTTAGTTCTTGGCATCCCTCTTCTTCCCTCTATGGATTCCATAAGAGCTGTACCTTCACCGCATACAAAGGCTCCTGCCCCAAGTCTTAATTCAATATCAAAATTGAAATCTGTACCTAATATATTTCTACCTAATAATCCGTATTCTCTCGCTTGCTTTATAGCTACTTCTAATCTTTGTACAGCTATTGGATACTCTGCTCTAACGTAAATAAAACCTTGATCTGCACCTACTGCATAACCAGCTATAGCCATAGCTTCCAGTACAGAGTGAGGGTCTCCCTCCAGTATTGATCTATCCATAAATGCACCAGGATCTCCCTCATCTGCATTACAGATTATATATTTTTGATCTGCATCATATTTATATGCTTCTTCCCACTTCCTCCCTGCTGGGAATCCTGCACCACCTCTACCACGTAAATTAGAGTCCTTCACAGTCTTTATTACTTCTTCTTGAGTCATTTCTGTTATTACTTTTGCTAGCGCTGAATATCCATCAAGTGCTATGTATTCTTCTATATCTTCTGGGGCTATAACTCCACAATTTCTAAGTGCGATTCTAGTTTGTTTTTTATAAAAGTTAACTTCGCTAACAGGTTTAATCTTGTCTTCCACATAGGATTCCTTAAATAATCTTCTTTTAACTATATGACCTTTTACTATATGTTCTTCTACGATTTCCTCAACATCTTCTAATTCAACATGGCTATAAAATACACCTTCAGGGTAGACTACTATATTTGGTCCTGATTCACATAAGCCAAAACAACCTGTGAGTATTACTTGTATATCTTCAGATAACCCTTTTTCTTTTACCTTCTCTTCTATTAAATTCTTGATCTTATCTCCATTTGATGAGTGACATCCCGTCCCACCACAAACTAATACATGGTGTTTTTTGAAACCCTCTCTCTCATCAATGAACTCCTTGCCTAGCTCTGACTGACGAAGCTTAATTCTATTCAGACTTTTTTCTTTAATTTCATTTAATTCTTTAATAGTGGTCATCGTCTACACCTCCATATTATCTATATTTATCTAATATGCCTTTTACATCTTCAGGCTTCAATCTACCATATACATCATCATTCACTGATAAAACTGGTGCTAATCCACAAGCTCCAATACATCTGGTGGCCGTTAATGAGAATTTCATATCTGGTGTAGTTTGTCCTGATTCAATACCTAGCTCTTCCATAACCTTATTAAGTAATTCTTGAGATCCTTTTACATAACATGCAGTTCCTAAACAAATTCCAATTTTGAATTCACCTTTTGGTATTAATGAAAATTGGGAATAAAAAGTAGCTACTCCATATATTTCGGATAACGGTACATTTAATCCTTTTGATATCATTTCTAAAACTTCAACTGGCAAATAGCCAAATTTAGCTTGTGCCTCTTGTAGTACAGGCATTAAAGCTCCTTGCTTTTCTTTGTTGTCTTTAATAAAAATCTTAAATTCATCAAGCTTGTCCTTATTCTTCTCTAAATCAAATTTAAACTCCACTTATAGCCCTCCTTTTTATTAATATTACTAAAGAATATACAACAATCAAAAGGTACTGTCCATAGTAATATTTACTATTTTCACCATGCAATATTTGATATTAAATATCTATTAAATTTATCTATGTATCCCAATTAGACAATATCATTCTATAATAGTCCATATATTTTGTCAATTTATAAATGCTCATTAATACTGACGAAACCATCATTTTTCTGAATATATTTGAAACTTTTATATACTTTTATAATAAGTATTTTATAAAAATTATTATTTTCTACATTTCTTTCTATATTTATATAGTATAATTTATTATATATGACTAATAGGAGGTGGTTTTTTTGTTAAAAACTAACAGAGACAAACTAGTAATTCAATCGGTACAGGGTAAAATTCATAGCCCTATAATGGGACCAAGCCCTTATAGAATAAGTGGTGATGGCAGACCTATGATTTTACATGCCACTGGTGGTATTACATACAATTTTCAAATCGGAGATTGTTGTATGGATCTTGTAGGAGACCATGTAGAACCAGGTGTAAGTATTAGAAATGAAGAAGTAGCTGAAAATAGAGCCTTAATGGTTCTATCCTGTGTAGGTAACGAGGCTAAAGTAATATCTGGCGACGCAAAAGGTGCAAGGGGATTTGTTACTGGAATGCATGGTGGAATTGAACATGTTATGATATATTTCCCTCAAGAAGACCTAGAAAAAATGGCTATAAATGACAATATACTTATTAAAGCCCATGGTCAAGGCCTTGCAATTGAAGGTCATGATGATATAGTAGTAATGAATCTTGATCCTAATTTATTTGAAAAAATAGGCATTAAAGAGAATGAAAATGGAGAACTGGAAGTTCCAGTAGTAACTGAAATACCAGCACATCTAATGGGTTCAGGTATAGGTAGTGCTACTAGTTTTAGTGGAGATTATGACATAACTACAGGAGATGAAAAAGCAGTAAAAGAATATGGAATAGATAAACTTAAGTTTGGCGACATAGTTCTTTTGAAAGACTGTGACAATACCTATGGGCGTCAATATTTAGAAGGTGCTGTAACTATTGGTGTAGTAGTACACAGTAATTGCATACTAGCAGGACATGGCCCTGGCGTTACTGGACTTTTAAGCTGCAAGACTTCTAAGATAAAGGGAATAAAAACTGAGGATGCCAACATAGCTAATTATTTAGGTGTAAAATAAAATGAATCTTATTTCAAATTTTAATAATAGGGAGATCTTTTTATTAATTTATTTAATATCCATAAACCTTATTTCTTTCATATTGTTTGGTATAGATAAAAATAAAGCTGAAAAGAAAGAATGGAGAATATCTGAAGCATCTTTGCTTCTTACGTCTATCTTGGGTGGATCTATAGGTTCTTTAATTGGCATAGTGGTTTTTAAACATAAATTAAGTAAAAAGAAATTCTATATTGGTATTCCTTGCATTCTTATATTGAACAAGATCATTGAATTAATTATATTTAATAATATCAGATAATAATAATGACAGGGAACTATCCCTGTCATTAATTCTTATCTTCTAAAACCTCTGTTGTTACCTTTTTCTTGTTTTCTTTTTTTCCTACAATCTACACATCTTTGCGGTTCATTATCAAAACCTTTTTCCTTGTAGAATTCTTGCTCTCTTTCTGTAAAAACAAAGTCAGTACCACAGTCTTTACATTTTATTGTCTTATCTGCCATTTCAACATTCCTCCTTTACATTTATTATAAGATTTAAAACAAAATCAAAAATATTGCATAAAAGAGGAAATGTTGTTTGCTCGATTAGTAATCTTCTTAATTTTAAATCTTATTTGATACTAATAGTATAATTCTAATTTTTAAACTATGCAATAAAATTCTTTATATCTTATTTAAATATTCCAAATGGCTTACCTACAGGTAAAAAGGTTTTTCCAAAATGCTCATTTAATACTGATGCACCACAGCCATAGAATGACAATAAGGAAATTATCAACTCTGAATATGCTGCTAATTTATGTGGAAATTCCCCCATAATACCAAAGGAATCAAGAGTTAATCCAATGAATAATAGGTCTATAAAGAAGAATATTAAAAATAATACCTTATGTGTTTCCATAGCACCTATAGTCATAAAAATTGTAAATATTAGATATCCTAAAAATGCAAATCCTAATTGTTTTGTGTCTACACTTGATGCTAGGGCTTGTCCAAATACTCCCATATTTATCATCCAAGATGTAGCAACACCCATCCAAAAGAACGCATAGGCTCCAAATGCAGTCGTACCAAAAGTATTATTTCTTTTTGAATCATTGATACAAGCAAATAATTGAGCAAAAGCACCTAAAAATATTGCCCATGGTATTACAAATGATAAACCTTGTGTAAGACCTAGTTTTTGCGATGATGCCACTAATGTGACCATTGCTAATCCAAATAAGCCCATGGCTGATGGATCTGCATTAACAATTTTTACATTTTCTGTCTGAATTTTCTCCATAAAATCCTCCTTTAAATAATATAATCTCATATATAATACCATGTTTTAGATTTATATCAAGTTATTTTTTTATCATATTTAAAGGATAGATTTAAATATTTTCTATTTGCCAGTCTATAGGCTTTTTCCCTATGGATTCTAAAAATTTATTGGTCTTAGAAAAAGGTTTTGATCCAAAAAAACCTCTGCTAGCCGATAATGGACTAGGATGAACTGAGGTTATTATATAGTGTTTTGGATTAGTTATAAAAGCTCTCTTCTTAATTGCATTATTTCCCCAAAGAATAAATACTATAGGATCTTCTCTCTCATTTAGCAATTTAATAATATGATCCGTAAATATTTCCCAACCAATTTTACTATGGGAATTAGCATCTCCAGCTCTTACAGTTAAAGACGTATTTAGTAGTAATACTCCTTCTTTAGCCCATTTAGTTAGAGTACCATTATTTGGTATATAACAGCCTAAGTCATCTTTTAATTCCTTATAAATATTTACCAATGAAGGTGGTATCCTTACTCCTGGTTTTACTGAAAAGCTTAGTCCATATGCTTGATTAGGGCCATGATAAGGATCTTGCCCTAATATAACTACTTTAACATCCTTATAAGAAGTATAATGTAATGCGTTAAATATATCATTCATATCTGGATATATAGTTCTAGTCCTATATTCATTAATCAAAAATTGTCTCAATTTTTGATAATATTCCTTTTGCATTTCTCCTTCTAATAAGTCTTGCCAATCATTATTAAATATTTTTTTCATATAGCTTCACCTCTATTTATTATCCTGAGTCAATTCCATATCCTATAATTCTAATAAATAATCTGTTACATTTATTATTTCTTTATTCTTTATATATATTCTAGGCAATCTCTTGTTAAACATACATTGCACGGCTGCTGGAATTTGACCACTTTTATTTGCAACTTCCTCTATGGTAATTTCTTTATCTAAGCTCTTACCCATAAGTATTGCTTCATCTCCTCTTTTTACATCTAATCCAGTTACATCTATCATTAATTGATCCATACAAATTCTACCTACTATAGGAACTACAGTATTATTAACTATACAGTTTCCTTTATTGCTAAGTTCTCTACTAAATCCGTCGGCATATCCTATTGGCACTGTGGCTATCTTTGTTTTCTTTTTAGCTTCATATATAAGCCCATAACTTAATTTTTCTCCACTTCCAATTTCCTTCACATGAGATATTTGAGCTTTTAATGTTAGAATATTTTTAAGTTTTAAAAGTTCTCTATCAGCATTAGGGAATGGATATACTCCATATAAAATAATTCCAGCTCTGACCATATCATAGTTTAAGTCTGGGAAATTCATTATAGCTGCACTATTGCTAATATGCTTTATTGGAATATTTATATCTAACTTCTGTAATGCGTTACAAACATAATCAAATCTTCTTACTTGCTCCATTGTATAACTAGGATCATCATCAGAAGCAGCAAAGTGAGTAAACATTCCCTCTACTTCTATATTATCCATGTTATAAATATCCTTAATATCTTTTATACCATCTTCATTAGGCATAAAGCCTAACCTATTCATTCCAGTTTCAATTTTTACATGTATCTTTACTGTTCTATCTAATCTCTTTGCTAACTGAGAAAAAATCTCACCCTGTTCTTTAAGATACACAGTTAAAGTAATATCATTTAAAATAGCCTTTTCTGCTAAGTACTCTGGTGTATAACCCATAATTAATATTTCTGCATCCTTCACATATTTACGTATATGAAGTGCCTCTGAAAGATGTGCCACACCGAACTTTTCAACACCTTCTTCCATTAGAGTCCTAACTATTTGTATAGCACCGTGCTCGTATGCGTCTGCTTTAACTACTGCCATTAGTTCAGTTTTTTCTTTCAATATACTTCTGATTTCCTTATAATTATGGATAAGATTGTCTAAATCTATTTCCATCCATGCTGGTCTTGTTAGTTTTTCCAATAAAGACACCTCCGTTATTTTAATCCTTTGTATATTAAATTATAATATATTTTATCAAAAATCTATGATTAAAGCTAAGCTTTTTCAGCTTAGCTTTAATCATAGAAATGGGACTTCCTATTCATACTATGATAAATATATAATTAATCTCATCTATAATGTGATTATTATATGTATAGAAAGTCTTAACGAAAATCCATTTGTAAATCCAGTTAATATCATTTTTTACTTCTTATAGCTAAATACTTATTTATATAAATCTATATTTAGTTTCTTATTTGCCAATGTTTTTAAAATAATTCCTATTATATTCTACAGCTGGATCATTAGGCTTATATTCTGCTGCTTTATCATTATATTTTATTGCTTCCTCTATGTTTCCAAGCCTCTCATAACATATACATAATTGTATACATGGAATATATCCCCAATAATCATGTTGCATAAATCCCCAATTATCGATTGGCTTTTCTAGTTCTAAAACTAATTTATACCAAAATATGGCTTTTTCATACTCTTTATTACTAAGATAATAATATCCAATCTGGCAACAAATTTCTGCCCTTGGAGTGTCATATTCAAAGCTCTTCAGTAAAGCCCTTAGCATATTTTTTTTATCATTTTTATTATTATAGCAAATTGAAAGATTATGGCAAGCACTTATATTGTCTTCTCTCCACCCTTTTTCTGTGTCTAAGAACTTATTAAAGTATTCTATTGCATCATCATATTCTTCATTATAAAATAATTCTCTAGCATAATAATATAGTCCCCTAGGTGTTAAATCTGTTCCCCTTAATATAGCTTTTTTATAAATAGCTATATTTCTACCTCCAACAGTAGGACGTTCTTTTTTGTGAGTTATACAAATATCAGAATTTATTATGTTTCCATTTAATTCTAGATATTCATGAACAGGCTCCATCCACTGATAATTATTTATTCTTTTTAGCAAGCGTTCTCTGAAATATGATAGAGTAATATTACCATTTTCATCAAAACCTACATTATATTTCATCATTACTATATCAACATTATGATCTAACTCTTGTTTCAAATCCTTGAACTTCTCTCTATCTCCTTCAAGAATAACATCATCGGCATCTAGCCAAAGGATAAAATCCTTTGTAGCTTTAGAAAAAGAGTAGTTTCTTGCTGCAGAAAAATCATCAATCCATTCAAAATCAAACACCTTATCTGTATATCCTTTGACAATTTCTTTTGTATTATCCTTAGATCCAGTATCTACTATTATTATTTCATCAACGATATCTTTTACGCTATCTAAGCATCTAGATATAACATCTTCTTCATCCCTAACAATCATACATAAACTTATAGTTATCATCTAATCACCTCAAAAACAATTTTCCATTATATAATATGATGAAGTATTTATTTTTGTGATTTATACTAAAATATATAGTAAAGTATGTAATTTTATATTAATTTTTTAGTATCATATTCAATCTAATAAATGTTTGATAAAATCTGTTTAACTTTTTAGCATCAGATTATAAAGCTTAGTCAACAATCGAGTCCACTACATCCTTAACTGAATTCATCACATCATTCTATATTTTTATTATGTCATAATTATCTATAAATCTTCTTCTAAAAAATATACCATACTTCAATAATCCAGCAACTATCATAATATATGTTCGACTACACATGATATCACTATATTTATATATTGTTTATCAAAATGGAGTTATGCACATCCATAATGAGGTGGAGTTTTGTCCATTAGTTGCATTTCAGATCTGTGCTGCTTAGGTTTAGATAAAAAATAAAAACTCCCCTATTTTTCAAGGAAGAGCTTTTATTAATTTTAGCATTGATAAAATGTCTGATTTAACGATTACATTTGTCAGTGTGTGCATTTTAGGCCGTTAGGGATAATGCTTTTGCAAAAACTTCTTGCGGTAGCTATGATCAACAATTATGAAAATGAATGATCATGCAACCCATACAACAAAAAATAACCGAAAAAAGCCTACAAGCATAGTCTCCTGCTTTTTAAAAGTATTAAATAACATTTTTAAGGTATGGTTAAAAAAACAGTGACAGCAACGCCTTCGTTTAGTGCACCTACGCCTGCACTGGTTGTAATCTGAACGGAGAGAAGCGTTCCTTGGGTCACAGCAATACTTCCTGTGCCAGTTGCTAGACAATTAGGTGTATTGGAATCATTTGGTCCTTCGACTGTAGCTGATATTCCTGTACTTATCGGATCTTCAAATCCACATGGACTTGTGAAAATTGTAGCTGTAACCGATTCGCCATCCGGTATTGTATTATTTCGGATGTTTAATACCAGACCAACAATGGTAGCGTTTACTGGTAACGTAACTGTACTTCTGCTAAATTGCGGACCAGGTGAAGAAGTTCCTAAGCCAACCCAGCCATTATCACTAACAGATTGGTCAGTTGCTAAATATATTGTTGTAGCACCTGGGCCTGTTGGACCTGTCGGACCTGTTGGGCCTGTTGGGCCTGTTGGACCTGTTGGACCTGTTGGACCTGTTACTCCTGTTCCTGTTGGACCTGTTGGGCCTGTTGGACCTGTTACTCCTGTTCCTGTTGGACCTGTTGGACCTGTTGGGCCTGTCGGACCTGTTGGACCTGTTGGGCCTGTTGGGCCTGTTGGGCCTGTCGGACCTGTTGGGCCTGTCGGACCTGTTGGACCTGTTGGACACTTTATAACGCATTCGCAGTCAAATTTGCAGCAATCATGATCCCTTCTGCAGCAATCATGATCTTTTCTACAGCAATCATGATCCTTCCTACAGCAATCATGATCCTTCCTACAGCAATCATGATCCTTCCTGTAAGGGTTACATTTTGATCCATACCAATTATTATAAGAAATATATGACATATTAAATCTCCTTTCTATATTTACAAATACAATGAATTTTTCACACTTTAATATAAAGTGTGTACAATTCGGTAAAAATAGAATTTTTATTCAGTCTTTTATTTTATAACAGTTTATTAAATAATTTATCTCTATAATATAATATGAAATACAATATAAAAGGTGTACAGTTTTTTATACAAGCACATACTATATAAGAAAGACTAAAAAAACCAATAATAGAGTTAACTAAACTCCATTATTGGTTTTAAAATTTTCTATTGTTATATTATACAGATTAATTTTTTATATGATAATATAATTATCATTGAGCATAAATATCTAGGCAAAAAGATGCCGATATTAGGATTTTTAAGAGCTTCTTCCACACAGCGATTCATATATCCTTAGCCTGACTCAGTTTGGGCAATAGTGGTTTATAGCGTTGTTCCAAATGAGCTAGCAAATCTGCTCTCTGAAAACAGAAAAGGTATGATATAAACTCATCTCCTAACTTATTCAAAATAATTAAAAGGAGTGGGATTTATCGAAACTGATAGTGAAGATTCAGACACTGATCATAGCCCTACTATTTATCCAAGAGAAAATTCCAAATTATCTCATGAGTCTAACCCTTATACTAAAGAAATATTTATAGATATCTGCCAAGAGATAAATAGTACAGAAATTATTATAGGCAAGCTAAAGAGTCATTTTTTCAACTTATGTAAGCTTTATATTGTTTCTTTATATATTCTTCTATTACTTTTTTCTACCTACCGTACTTACATATGTAGATACAGTAGGGACAAAACAAACCGCCGGCTAAGCCGGCGGTCATGATTTATAAAGGTCTTCTTACCCAAAAAGATGTCTTTTAGATAATTCCAATGCCACCACTTGCCTGACCAGTTAGTGTAGACGCTATATCAATTCCAGCTGTAATTGCAGAAGAAAATACAAGCATCAAACGCATACCTGCTGTGACAGGGAAGCCAATACCACTAATTGAGCCTGTGGCGATGTCTCCTGCAGAGATAACACCACTAAAGCCAGGAGAAAGGTTAACTGTTGCACCTGGAACTGGTGTAAAAGAGTTGCTTCCAGCTGGTGCAGAATATACTGTTGCAGAAACCGTAGCAGTAGATCCAATTAAACTCAAACCTAGAGTGACGTTAAAGGTAGCAGATAAGGAATCCAATGTTCCACTGCGAGGTACATTGAAGGCTAGGTCGCCTATTAGTGTAATATCGATTGCACCACCCAGACCGGTTACACCTGTTACGTTCGAACCAAATCCCACGATACTACCTGTGTTCAATACTCCACCTAATACAGTTGTCAACACTGCAGGTGTTACACCAGAAGCGAATGGGATAATAGCCCCGCCTCCTGCTGCACCTGTTGGACCTGTCGGACCTGTTGGGCCTGTTGGACCTGTTGGGCCTGTTGGACCTGTTGGGCCTGTTGGACCTGTCGGGCCTGTCACTCCTGTTCCTGTTGGGCCTGTTGGACCTGTTGGACCTGTCGGGCCTGTCACTCCTGTTCCTGTCGGGCCTGTCGGACCTGTTGGACCTGTTGGGCCTGTTGGACCTGTTGGGCCTGTTGGGCCTGTTGGACCTGTTGGACACCTTAGAACACATTCGCATTCAAGCTTGCATTTATCATGATCTCTTCTGCAGCAATCATGATCTCTTCTGCAGCAATCATGATCTCTTCTACAGCAATCATGATCTCTCCTGCAAGGGTCACATTTTGATCCATACCAATTATTATAAGCTATATATGACATATTAAATCTCCTTTCTATATTTACAAATACAATGAATTCTTCACACCTTAATATAAAGTGTGTACAATTCGGTGAAAATAGAATTTTTATTCAGTCTTTTATTTTATAACAGTTTATTAAATAATTTATCTCTATAATATAATATGAAATACAATATAAAGGGTGTACATTTTTTTATACAAGCATATACTATAAAAGAAAGACTAAAAAAACCAATAATAGAGTTAACTAAACTCCATTATTGGTTTTAAAATTTTCTATTGTTATGTTATACAGATTAATTTTTTATATGATAATATAATTATCATTGAGCATAAATATCTAGGCAAAAAGATGCCGATATTAGGATTTTTAAGAGCTTCTTCCACACAGTGATTCATATATTTCCTTAGCCTGACTCAATTTTGGTAATAGTGGCTTATAGCGTTGTTCCGAGTGAGCTAACAAATCTGCTTTCTGAAAACAGAAAAGGTATGATATAAGCTCATCTCCTACCAGATCAATAGATTCTTTCACACCTTCCACAGTAGGGATAATTTGATAATCATGATATTTAATAAGTTTACATACTTTATTTATAAAATCTTCCTCATATCCTAATCTTGTTAAAATTAAGTTTGCAATTATTTCACTTACTTCCTCATGTCCCTTAAAACTGTCAACATTATTAATAACAACTTTTTTATAAGGTTTACCTATATCATGTAGGAGTGCTGTTATCTTCAAAATTAAATCAGAATCTACTTTATTTACAGTCTCTAATATATGATCGAATACATTATAAATATGAGCAGGCATATTCTGTTCACAGTCAACGCAAATAATAAGTTCTGGAATGATTCTAAGAATTTCATCTTTGTAATCCTTTATATCTTTGTTTGAGCCAAGTATATAGTTTAACCTTTCTCTATCTACTGAATATGTCATAATATTTCCCCCTTTAATAAATGAATCAATATATTAAATATCCTTCTCTGCATTTAATAATATTAGCCTATATTATATAACCTAATAACTAAATATATATTTTTAAATTAAAATAAAAGTATAATTTTCATTTTTTAAGATTCCCTTAAAATATAGACAGTTCATCTTATAAAATAGATTAACATATTTTTTAAACTTTTCATAGATAATGGGTATAATAATATAAAGGGAGGCGGGATATGCAGGGTTTTATATTTTTAATCTAGTTTACTCAAAATAATTAAAAGGAGTGGGATTTATCGAAACTGATAGTGAAGATTCAGACACTAATCATGACCCTACTATTTATCTAAGAGAAAATTCCAAATTATCTCATGAGTCTAACCCTTATACTAAAGAAATATTTATAGATATCTGCCAAGAGATAAATGGTGCAGAAATTATTATAGGCGAACTAAAGGGTCATTTTTTCAACTTATGTAAGCTTTATGATGATAAACAATTAAACAATATTATCTCTTTGATTCATCAATACGATGAAGAAACCTTTGATATTTGCAATAGTTTAATAAAAGAAACATCATGTTATAAAATAGGCTGTGAAAATATCTATCACCTAGATCGTTTTTTCATTTTTCCTCAATATAGAGGTAGTGGAGTCGGACGGCACGTATTAGATACCTTTGAAAAAAATATAGATTTATTTATGGAAAATAATGTTAGATATATAGGGCTTTTTCCTGACCCTATTACTGATGATTTAGAATATGATTCTATGGAATCAATGAGTAAAGAAGAAAGGGAAAAAGCTGTTAAGCACTTGAAACTTTTCTATTCATCTTTAGGCTTTGTAGAGATGAAGACTAATCCAAATTATATGTATTTAGATTTAAATCACCTAAATCTATACAAGCGAAAACTTTCTTATGAAGTAATATATCAGTAAAACCAGCTGTTTTTGAACTGACCTTTGTCAAGTAGACAGGTAATTTAATTAAAAATTCATGCACAATTGGATGCTTGATTTCGATATTCAATCGGAGTTAAGCATCCTAATCTTTTTTGGTACCTTTGTTCG